>NZ_JBWKUH010000007.1:0-205020 GCF_059420745.1 Sphingobacterium sp. GW821-FHT03E03 | reverse complement strand
AAAAATTATTATTAAATTTTAGACGGAAAAGTACTTAAAATAGCGTCAAAAAATGCTTAGCGCCTGCATTGATCGCATCGCAATCATCGTTAGTAAATGGTGTTAAATAAATATTATTATGAAGAGAAAACCTTTGGCTAATAAGGATAACTGTTGATCGAGCTCAAACGTCGCCATCTGAAAAAACAAATACTTAAACAGGAAAGACATATAAAACACTAGAAGCCTCGGCTGAGGCTTCTAGTATAGTTTATTGCATTAAAGGTCATTCGCATAATCGACATCAGATAAAATGATCTTTAATTTCCCCTGCGGAATATTATCCAGACGATTTCGCGAAGTCGCATTTTCTGCATATACTGTTACACGTCCAGGCGCATACTCCACAGAATAGGAAATACCTTCAAAAGTAGCTGGCAAAATCTGATAACTTGCTTCACCGTCAAAACTAATTGCCGTGGAAACAAAGCCTTCTTGTAAGTAGTATTGGGTTAAATCATCTACTGCAACATCATAATATGCAATTCCACTCATCGAGCTCCACTGCCCGCTATTCATATTTGCAAAATAGGAGGTGTTATCAACTCCATCGTTATCATCCTTCTCACAGGAAAAAAATAAGACTAACCCTATGGTTCCAAGCAAAGCTGCTAATAGTCGTTTTTTCATTTTTCTATTAATGTATAAATATTTACTTAAAATCGATTGGTAAGTACTATAGATCTACGCCAAAAGATCGGTTTTCTGATTCCTTAGTTTCGTACACAGCGTATAGACTCAGCAACCCGCGTATAGTTATTCTCACCCCATAATATGGCTGGCCCATTCCCACCGCCAGTATACGTATAATCGCCAGAAGTATAAAATTGCTGTGCACCATTTCCTGCCGGCCAAGTAGCTAAATTGTCTATCGTCCAATAACCCGAGATCATAGGGCCTTTCGGAATATTCAAAGTAATATTATAACCGCTTTGCCGGCCATTGTCATTCGGCTCTAGATTGTTGTATCCGGCTAATGGAATTGTTAGCTTTTGCGCATGTTTAGGATAGCCGGTATTGATTACCGTATTTGCATCGGCATATTGCAACGCTAAAAAGCCATTACCCATACCAACTGGGTTTACATTCGGACGTGTATTGGGGGAAAAAACCTGTTCCCCAATGAGTGCTCTTAATTTATTAAACTCTTCTTTGGTCGGCATGCGCCATGTTCCTTTAGGATATACATCTCTACACACATCGTGATCGATGGAAGGAAAATAGTAAGTACCGACAGCTTGATTCCTATCCACATTATTTAGTGGATCAGCCATAAAAGAAAATGGATAGAAATACCCATTGATGCGCGTATCGAATGCTTTTAAATTGCTTCTTCCCCATTTTACTCCAGCAACATTAACGGCAGATTCCACCAATTTCACGGGTATTTTATAGGTAGTTCCTCTTAAAAACGTGATATCACTCGTATTTTTGATCGCTGCAGTTGAAGCATTGTAATTGACAAATGAATTATTGTTATTATTATTGGTATTTGAAACTGTTCCATAATCTTTTTTTAGTATACGGAAACCGCCGAGCTTTAGATTTAATGCATTGGCTTCAACCTTGGTCGTATTGTCTATCGTATACAGACTGTAGCCATATACGGTGTAATTTGTTGGTTTTACCACCGCTGTGGAAGCGGTATAAGAGGTAACATTGTTATATTCTCCATCAAATATATTTAAATCGCCATGTTTCAATATACTGCTGGTTCCAGCCATTAAATCCATTTGGGGAGCACCTTCAATTGTACCAAACGCCCCTAGACTGTTAATTTCAACCTGAATCCGTGTGGTATTTCGTTTAAATGTAATAGCTAAATTATTACTCCCTGAATTGCTTTTAAACGAGCCATTCGCCCAAAGTACATCCTTATTTTTCAATTCCTCCTTGTTGACCAGACCATTCTTTACATCAGGTACATTTCCGGCAGCATTGGTTGAAAAAGCATACCAATTGTATGTTTTATTCGCATCTATCTCAATTGGAGCTGTATTTGAAGCACCCGAAGTAAGAACCACATTTGCAATGGGAGCCCCCGTATGATCTACATCGGCTGCGTCATAGATAAGCAGTCTATACTGGATGCCACTGGCCATTCCTGTTGTACTTGCCATAGAAGCTAAGGCTGCAGGACCTGCACCGGCGGTTCCCTTTGTAATAGTTTCACTTTCCGGATCACTTTGTTTTCCCATGCTCACCATGGCGTCAAATCCATCAAAAGATATCATCTTCTCTTCGGCAATAACAGCCTGAGATAGATCATTGGCAACCCTTCCCTTACTTGATCCTTTCAGTGCAATCTCCGAAGCGAAGGCAATGCCAGCAACACGCACAGAGAGTGTAGTTCCGGTTGAATTAAGTATAATTTCTTCCTTATCCTTAGAAGAACAAGCACTAAAGGCAATTGACATTCCACCCAGAGCCAAACATAATTGTGCTAATCTTTTAAAATTACTTTTCATTTTTACTTACTTTGTTTGGTAACACTTAAAATTCTGAAACACCATCGCCAACAGTCCCCTGATCTGTCCAGTCGGTAATATTGGGCTCGTTTGTATTGACCGTTGCTGAACCCGCCGCGATGGAATATTCCATAACCAAGCAATTTACGGTTAGTGATGGAGAGCAGTACTTCATTTTTTCTACTTTTTTTACTTCTTTTTTCATGATTTTTTAGCATTTATTTTATTATACCTGATCAGTTCGCACTTTTATCTTTCTCAGGTAAGGTCATATGAAAAATAGATCAGCCAAGTGTGTTGCTTATTCTATCCATTAATCTTACTTGTATAACTTCATTGACCTGCTTGTTCTTGTTCTTGTTAGTGATCGATGCCAAAAGTATCGCTAACCAAACCTATCAGGGGATTTTCTAGACCAACCACTATTTTTTCTATACAAAATCAAAAAAAACTAAATACGATATCATGCGTCTCAGAAAAAACATCGCAGGCCAAAACATATCCTATTGTGTTTTGTTGTAAGAAAAAATGGATACACATTTAATTAGATAAGAAAAATATACGTTAAAAAGTATTTCTCGGACAGCGGGATAAAATATTCTATACATTACACTGTTTTTACTAGACGAAACAAGTGTATCGCAAACCGAACAATGAATTAATAGCCTTATCTTTACGCCAGATTTTTCAACAGTTCCTATGAAGAATAGCTGTGACTTTATAGAGACTAGTTTATTATAAAATAAAAAAGAGAAATGAGATGTATCATTGTTGACGACGAGCCGCTGGCAAGATTAGGCATGGAGATATTGGTCAATGCCCATCCGCAGCTCAAATTGATCGGGTCCTTTAAAAGCCCGATTGGGATCTCAAATTTCATTACCCGAGAAAAAATAGATCTTGTTTTCCTGGATATTGAAATGCCGGCATTGTCCGGTTTGGACTTTGCGGATATGATCCGTCATAAAACGCTTTTTATTTTTATTACAGCCTACTCCCAATATGCACTCAAGAGTTATGAGTTAAATGCGGTGGACTATTTACTCAAACCGGTGGTGGAAAGTCGCTTCATGGATGCAATCGAAAGAGCCTTTTTACAATACCATGCCTTAGAGGATAAAAAATCCGGCACCTATGGCGATCAACAGGCGTATGTAATGATCAGAGCTGAACGGAATAATTTTAAAGTATTGCTCAAAGATATTATTTACATTGAAGCATTGAAGGATTATGTGATTGTCTATTCGACCACTCAACAGTTTATCTCCTGGATCAACCTCAAGACTTTCCATAATAAACTCCCACAGGATCAGTTTATACGGATAAACAAAAGTATTATTGTCAATAAGAAGCATGTTAATTCATATAATAACAAGGCGGTGATGATCGACAATATGCAATTCAAAATCGGCAAGATTTATTGCGATAATATTATACTACAACTCAGCCAGATACTATAGGCTTGTCATTTTCAAAAAGTAATTCTTTAAAATTGTTTCATATGTTACAGAAACATATCTTCGTATACACCATTCTTTATCTGTTTTCATTATCAACAGTTTTTGCACAAAAGCCACAGGCGAAGTCGCAAGAAAAAACGCAGCTACTTTCTGTAGAAGATAATGATGGTGATTATTTATTGGCCATTGAGAAGGTCGGTGAAGTATTACAGACCGCATCTATTGACGCTGAATTTACAGTAGATGTATTTTTAACCTTTAGCGATATCAAAGACGCGGTTCAAGATCTTCAGATCATCTTAAAAAGTGTGCAATCTCCCCATCTCAATGTCCGGAATCAGCAGATGTATCTCACGGTACTCGAACAATTAAAAACACGTATTGCTAAACAATGTGATATTATAGATCGGCAAGACAGTACACAAAATGCCATACAACAGCGTTTAGTCGCCTTGAGCAAGGACAAAATGATAAACATACTAACAAAGGATACACTACGCCAAAAGCAATTCAAGAAAGAATTGGCAGAACTCAGCACACGCTATAAAAAGACAGCAACCTTACTGAGTGAAAATGCGAAACTCCTTACCGAAAAGAAAAGAGAAATACTAGAAAACGAAACTGCTATTTTCTATGCTTTGCAGACTGTCGAAGACCGTCTCCAAAAAATGAAGATTGCACTTATTAAAACAGAATATCCATCGTTATGGAATTCTGAAATCGCTACCAAAAGTAATCAGCCGTCGCTTGGTCTGAAAGAAGTGACAACAGTGGAAAAAACGGTCAATCTGTACTATTTTAATCATATCCGAGGCGGACTTATCTTATTCACATTCTTGATGTTAGCACTCGTACTATACGTTAAGGGAAACCTAAATTATATCCGAAAAAAAGGCTATTTTGAGAACCTCGAAAAACTCAATTTCAAATTTCTCAACCGAGCTGTTGCTTTACCCATACTCCTCATTGGGATTTATATTATTCTCCTTTCCAATTTATATGCACCCGCTGTATTCACAACATTACTTTATTTCGTGCTATTATTGAGCATCTATTTTCTTCAAAAAGGTTGGCAACGAAACAATCATCACACCTGGATATTTCTAATTGTTTTATTTACGGTATTTAGCTTTATCAATTTATTTGTCCCTATCAGTTTAATAGAACGTTATATATTTATAGCAATTAATGTCGCTGCTATCTATTTTATTATCAAACAGCTCAAGGATACAGGCAACACGCTTTTTAATTCTCTTTTTTTTCGAAAAGCAGGTTATATCTTTATTTTCCTCTGCAGCGCGTCTATTCTTTTTAATATTTTCGGAAGAATGTCTCTCGCACATAATATTAGCCTCACTGCGACAATCGCACTTACTCAGGTAATTGCACTTCGTGTACTAATAAAAATCATCATTGAAATTATTTTGCTCCAGATCTATCGCATTCGTGTGCAACGCGGGCTTTTCAAAATCTTTGACCAAGAGAGCTTAACAAGCAATCTCAAAACACCATTTATAGTTGTAGCCATCTATATTTGGATCGTTGTAACCACCGCTAGCCTTAATCTCTGGTCAGGTATTGAAAACAGCTTAAGTGCCCTATTACACTATCCCCTCCATATTGGCAATTTTACTTTTAGCTTGGATAATATTCTATTATTTTTCACGCTTATATGGCTGGCTCATCTCCTACAAAAATATGTTGCCTATTTCTTTGGCGAAATAGATGATGAGGATGAAGACAATCTAAACAAAAAACAGCATTCCAGATTACTGATTATCCGATTGGTTGTAGTCATCGGAGCCTATTTATTAGCCGTGCTGGCCTCAGGAATGCCATTGGATCGAATAAGTATTATTATTGGCGCACTTGGCGTCGGTGTGGGACTGGGACTACAAGGAATCGTCAGCAATTTTGTATCTGGTGTAATCCTTATATTTGACAGATCCATCCAAATTGGGGATATTATTGAATTAAGTTCTCAAGCCGGTCGAGTCAAGTCGATGGATCTGCGAACGACCAAAATCAATGCGTCAAACGGTTCCGAAATTATTATCCCAAACAGCAATTTGCTTTCTCAAAATATTACAAACTGGACTTATACCGACAACAGAAAGCAGGTTGAGATTACACTGACTATAAAAGGTGAACTGTCCACTGAACAGATCAATCAGCTCATCCGACAAGCGGTAAAGGATAATCTATTAGTAGATCAGTCAAAACCCTGCCAGATCTACTATAATGCACTGGCAAAAGAAAGTTATGGTGTATTGATCAGATTCTGGTGCAGCATCTACCGAACGGATGAAGTGCTCAGTACAACACGGTTAAATCTGTACCAATATTTTGGTAATCATGGAACAGAAATAACAATTTAATCGTGTTAATACATGATATATTCGATTATTTTTTACCATTTCAATATTTTTTCTATACGAAAATTAGCACGAAGAAGTCCAACATTGTATGATTACTGCTAATTTTACGACCAGGGCTATTTTTAGTCTTTAAAGCGTGTTAGGAATAGTACAATATCCATAGTAGATTGAACATGAGATGTATCGTTATTGATGAGGAACCTCGAGCAAGGTTGGCGATTGAAGATTATATATATGCACATCCGCAGCTAGAACTGGTCAAGTCAGCAATAGATCCTGCGGATATCACAACGCATATTGTCAAAAAAAAGATTGAACTGGTCTTCTTGGACATTAAAATGCCTGCATTTGCGATACTTGAGCTCGCCAAAATCGTGCGGGATAAGGCTTTACTCATTTTTGTCAGTGCCTATCCACAATATGCACTGGAAAGCTATGAGCTAAATGCGGTAGATTATCTGCTCAAGCCCATACCACAAGAGCGATTTTTGGATGCCATTGAAAGAGCATTCTCCCGCCGCATCGGTCTGCTGAAAAAAGCAGCCGAAAATCTACCTGACCACCTAATAGAAGAAGGTGACAAACACCCTATTAAGATCTTTTTCCGCGAGATTCTCTATATCGAAGCGCACAAAAACTTTGTAATCATCTATACCATTTCCCAGCAAATTTTTTCGCAGGCGAACCTTAAAACAATCCTTGAAAAATTACCGCACCCTCAATTTATTAAAATAAATAAAAGTACAGTGGTCAACAAAGAGCATATTACCGCATATAACAACAATATTCTTATTCTCAATAGCCAAAAATTTAAAATTGGACAGGTCTATAGAAACAACTTGATTATAGAATTAAAATAAAATACAAAAAAATCCTGCATCACTGCAGGATTTCCCAAACAAAACCACTTATTTAATAAACATGTATTTCTGATCAAGAAGAAAAGATTTTAGATTCCAAATCCAATCCCCACAGTCCATACACGATTTTTGATATCGCCCGATAAATTTTGCCTGCCGGCAATATTGGTCAATCCAAGGCCATATCCACCATGGATTAAAAATCCGTTAGAAAACTGATATCCCGTCATAAAATTGAGTCCAAAGTCTGTTCCTTTCAGCGTTTTGTCACTTCCGAAATCAAAATCCAAATCAACAAGGTTTGTATTTCCATCACTATTATTGCGATCCAGTTTATTTTTCCCACTCAATCCAAAACTGACGTAAGGACCAGCGCCAAGAAAAAAATGACCAACACCGCCTACAGGAAATTTACCCACTAAATTGACCGGAATTTCCAGCCACATCGTATTTTGCTTCAATTCATAATCTGAATTTCCGAGCGATACCTCAGCAAATTTGGCCCCTTTTCCCTGCAAAGATATCCCCGGCTGGATCGAAAAGTTACTTGCGATGGGAGCATCCAGATAGCCGGTCACATGAAAGTTAACGGTCGATTTACTACTATTACTACCACTGCTATAAGATGGTATACTGACACCACCTCTGATACCATAGCCAAATTGTTGTGCTGATGCAGCAAGCCCAGCTGTTAAAATTACTGTTGACAATAGAAGTCTTTTAATCATTTTATTTTTTTACTTAGTTTTATTATTTAAAAAATACAATATTGAACCATAAAAGATTCCGCATTACTACGAAATCTTTTTTTCGCTAAATTTCACGAATATATATTTTAAATAATATATCAGCCTATATTGCTACTCCCCTTATGATTGTCCAAAATATACCGATCCTGATTTTTCTTTTTCTCCCGTATATACTTCCGTAGCCAGGCAACAACTGTCCGGCTATCGTGGATCTGATATTTCACCATAGCTTCTTCCAGCCAGAGCTCACCATTAACTAACTCATTGACCACGTTTTCTTTCGTGTGTCTGGAATAACGATTTCTAATTTTTCTTTCCATGATTTCCTATTCAAATTTGAGGGTTGTAACCATCATTGTGCCTAACAAAAACCAATAATTTCATCTTCGTCTTATTATGCTATAATAAGTCTGCAGAATCAATGAGTCAAAATTAATATGCACACTGTCCTGCAAAAGATTATACTATACCAAAGCTTTATTTTACTAGACTAAACTTAAAGCATTTCGTATTTGCAAGATGATTAAAGAGACTATCGTGGAATCTATTAGTAAGAAATCAATTTTTCGATTAGCACCAGCACAACATATATCGGCTAAAAAAGATAAGGCATGCTAAGTATAGCATGCCCCACCATTAGATTACAAATCTTTATTTACATGAAACCTTTACTAAGGTTAATCGAAATTAGCTATGATTAGATCTTTAAAGGATTATACTATACCAAGCTAGGAATTTTCTAGATAAAAGCTATTTTCTTCTCCAATCTCAGTTAAACCGATTAGCTACTTTAATCTGTTCAGTTATCACGACAACAAAACGATTCGCTGTACCTTTCATTAATAAAGACAACCGTCTCTTACTGAACAAATTTTCTGGCAAGTATAAACTAAATCTTTAGATGATTTATAGGGTTAAAGCACTTACTTACCAGGCATTCTCCTCAGATTTTTTAGCTATTAAAAAAAGGCGTATTGCAAGCAATACGCCCGATTTTGATCTAATCATCTACCTAGTGATCCAAATCTAACTATAAACCTATCTAAAGGTTCTCAAAAGTATCATTTATGTGATAAGCTAAAAACAATACTATACTAAAAATATATTTTCCTATATCAAAAGTAATCCACTACACCTATAAGTAACCCAATAGTTTCGCAAACAAAACAGTCTCCTGTCTTCTAAAAATTCAGTTGCTGTTCCAAAAATATGACATCCTGATCTGTAACATCCAGATGAGTAACAAAACGAACAAGCTGTTTCCCAAATGAAACCGCTAAAATACCGCGTTCTTTTAATTGTGAAACAAAGGCAATGGAATCCATCCCTTCGTTTAGCTCCGCAATCACAATATTTGTTGTTACAGGATAGACGCTTTTAATCTTTGTGTTATTTTGTAGTAGACTCCCAATTGCTTTTGCCCGCCGATGATCATCTTTGAGCCGATCGACCTGATGGTCTAATGCATAAATCCCTGCTGCGGCTAATCCACCGGCCTGGCGCCAACCTCCGCCCATTACTTTTCTAAATCTTTTCGCTCTCTTTATCAGCTCATTTGTTCCGATCAACAGCGATCCGACAGGACATCCCAAACCTTTGGACAGACAAATGGATATGCTATCAAAAACCTGCCCGTAATCTTTTGGGGACTGTTCCGTTTCGACCAATGCATTAAATAAGCGTGCTCCATCCAAATGAAGGATTAAGCCATTTGCTGTACATACCGCTTTTATTCTTTTTATTTCTTCAAAATCATAGATACTACCACCACCTTTGTTGACGGTATTTTCCAACGACACCAATCTGCTTAATGGCTGATGAATATCCTCCGGATTATTAATTGCTGCTTCCACCTGTTTTGCTGTCAGCCTTCCCAAATCGCCGTCCAATGTACGTACAGAAGCAAAAGCATTGAGCGCTATCCCTCCACCTTCGTAAAGATAAATATGGGACAGTTTGTCACAGATCACCTCTTCACCGGGTTGCGTATGCACCCGTATGGCCAGCTGATTGGTCATGGTCCCCGTAGGACAAAACAAAGCCGCTTCCATACCAAATAGGGCGGCCACTTTATGTTCAAGTGCGTTCACCGTCGGGTCTTCACCATAGACATCATCCCCTAAAGAGGCGGCTTGCATAGCTGCCATCATTTCTCTTGTGGGAAGGGTGACGGTGTCACTTCTTAAATCTACTTTCATCGTTATTTAATTAAAATGATTCAATAATATTCGCGCAAACCTGATGTGTATTCCTCATCAGCAGTCAAGTGGCCTGATAGGCTGTCGATCACGGAAAGTCATAAAATCTTCGCGGGTATATTCAGGACAGGCACCTTCTTGTGCTGTTATAAAAGCACCCAACGCAACGGCTTGCTGCATAATCACCGTAGTATTTGCCTCATGATCAAATCTTTGGGATAGAAATCCGGCTAGAAAAGAATCACCGCTTCCAACGGTATCTTTCACGGTCACCGGTACGGTAGGGTACAAATAAAAGTCCCCTTCTTTAGCATATAAGGCCCCTTTACTGCCTTTTGACACAATGATTTCGGGGATTGCAAAACTATCCTGAAGATAGCTGATACTGTCCCGTTCATCACGGTATTCCTTTCCCATAAAATCCAATACCATCAGCAGTTCGGCTTTGTTGAATTTGGCCAGCTGTGTCTTATAAAGCAAGTCCCTGATCACCTGTTTATCATAGAAAGGTGGACGCAAATTAATATCAAAGACGTTATAGGTACTGGACTCCAACAATTGAAATAGCGTATCTCGGGATACCTTATTTCGTGTGGCCAGCGTTCCGAACACCAATGCATCAGCGGTTTCTATCAGTTTTTGATCCTGTTCCCTGCAGTCAATATAATCCCAGGCGACCTCGGATACAATCTCGTATTGTGCGTCATTGTTTTGATCTATGGCAGCGATCACCGTACTTGTCGGATAGGTGCTACTGCACTGTATTCCGGCGGTGGAGATATTCCAATGCCTAATTTTTTCGAGCAATTCACGCCCCAATGAATCATCGCCTACACTACTGATCATGGAGACGTCGATGCCCATGCGAAAAAGATGATAGACCACATTAAATGGTGCTCCACCAAGCCTTCTGCTGTTCGGAGGAAAAATATCCCAAAGGACCTCCCCAAAACAAACAATTTTAGTTTTATGCTGTTGCATGATCCTGTTTTTTATTGTTTTATCTTATCCGTTATTTATGATTTCTTATCGTTCCCAATTTCCTTTTAAAATACCATTTTTTATCCAGCCATTTAGCTCAAATTTTTAAAAGGAATAAACCTGCAACGAAAGTTGCAGCGCAGCGCGGTTATCGACCGGATTCCACATCCCCCACAATCCCAAGGGAATACGATAATCTGCAATGTTAAGATTTCGCTCAACAAGGAGACTGATTTCATTGATACCGGCCTTGTGGGAGAAGAAATTCGCCCGCTCACCCACAGCGGGATTCAATGCAAAGCTGTAGCCAATTCTTCCCTGCAACGTAATCTGCTCATTTTTATATATGGGATACTCCGCAGCGACAAAAGAAGAATACTTATTTTGTGTATTGGCCACATTTCTGTCTCGCCCAAACAACACGGTGTTCCAGCTCAGCTTCAAAGGCAACTGATCGCTCAAGGTGTAATTTGAACGAAAATCCAGGAATCGTCCTGTCTCACGGGCTTTATAGTTGAAAAACTCCTTGTTATTGTAAGCGGCATCCGGCGAATAATTAAATATATCCCACAACTCCACCTGTAGACGCTTCTTCCGATAACCTACAAAATTATTAAATTCCTTATAAGAGCCGTCCGCACTTCCACCAACCCAAAAGCCGCCATAAACATCCTTATAGCGCAGCTGTATATCACCGGTATAAATCAAACCTGCTGCCACTTCCATCCCACGCCAGAGATGATTATTGCGTAGCTGTAAGGAAGAATGGATCTCCTGGCCATATAATAAAAGGACTTGCATGCAGCAGCAACACAGCAGCAGCAACCGTACATTATGCCCCATCATGACAAGCGATCTTGTGAACGTATACGTGATCCAAATAGGGCATAGGCCAACATCAGCAATTCACAGCCTACTGTCAGCAGCCAAGTCCATCGCCAGGAGCCCATCAAATCAGCCAAACCACCCTGAACCAGTGTAAAAACCGCTCCCCCGAAGACTGCTGAGATAAATACCCCCGAAGCTTTTGAGGTGTATTTATTCAATCCGCGGATCGAGAGGGAATAGATACAGCTCCACATGGAAGAATGCAAGAGGCCTATGGCAACCAAAAACCACAAATTTTGTGTCAGCATGGCTATTACAGCCAACAGGCTGGCAAGAATTGTCGTTACCGTCAGCTGGGTCTTTGCAGAAATGTTGCGAAAAAAGCTTGAAACGGCCCTTCCAACCAGAAAACCACCCCAATAGAGCGTGGATAACAATGCATGTATCCCCAGATCCATCCCACCGATCATAATATCCGTCTTTCCAAAAAATGTAATCGGATGTCCTGACTCCATCAGTTCAAAGGCGTACAGGTTAATGTTGGCACCTATGGCCACCTCTGTCCCTACATAGAAAAATATGGCCGCGACTCCTAGGGCAAAATGCCGAAAAGACCAGATGCTCCGCGTTAGCTTTTCACCGTCAAAAGCCCGCGTGTGGGCGATATCGGGCAAGTGAAGCTTTTTGGTCAGAAGTGTTACGACCAAGACACAAACTATCAAAACGCAGAGCGGAAGCAATAGTTGACTGATGTTTACCTGAGTAATTGAAACACCTCCGAACATGATCGCAGTCACAAAAAAGGGAGCGGAAGTAGTCCCTATGGAATTAACCGCCGTTGTTATATTCAGTCGCTGTACAGCTTGGGTACCCGGCAGATCATAAGAGGCAACATAGGGATTGACAACCACCTGGATAACCGCAGCCGAGGTACCCATCAGATAAGAACCCAATACAAAAACCAGAAAGCCATAGGGAATGATTGCTGTCCCAAGCTGAAACTGCAGGTCAGCATGCTGATAACCAATCCAGGATGAACAGAGGTACATAACAAGCCCTACAATCATAAATAGCAGTCCCCGCAGGATGGTCTGCTTATACCCTACCCGATTTACCCACTTACTCGCTAAGGTACCATTGAGCAAATAACCCAAAAAGAAAAAAAAGGAAATAAGCGTTGTAAACGTATTCTTCCACGCACCCGCTTCAGCCAAAAAAGTAAATTTTAAGGGTGCCTGCAGTTGCTCGTTGACTGTTGTCAGAAATCCGACAATAAAATAAATAAATGTGACTGTCGCAAATGGAAATATAGCGCGACGCATACTTGTGATCATAATTTAGTTCGTTATAAATTGTTAATATAAAAGATCGGCTTGGGGCGAGCTATCTAGGTATAAGCGATGATAATCACTTAAAGCAGCAGCCATTCCAGCCTGTTGAATCTGGTTGACAAAGCGCAAATAGCGATCGACAAAGTCATTAACACGATCGAGATTAAGGCTTCCAAAAATAGCGATCGATAAAAATTCCAAGGGATCGGTGCTGTTTAGTTTTTGCTCATCCGCGGCCGTTAGCCAAGGTTCCTGTATATCATAGGAAGCACCCTGATCATCCATTTTGTAGTGAAGATAATGCCGATAGGAAGCCAGTAGCAATGCTATCCGTGTAAGATCTTGCCCGTTAGCGCGCATCTTGGCTACCGTGGGGATGATATAAACAGGAAACTTCGAGATCCCATCTGCACAGAGCCTGCTGACCTGATCGCTGACAGCGCTATTGGCAAAACGTGCAAGCAATGTCTGTTTGTATTGTGCTAAATCGATCCCCGTCGGAGCTGGCACATGGGGTGTCACATCCATATCCATAAAATCCTTGATAAAGCCGTATATAACCGGGTCATGCATTGCCACATCAACTTTGCGATATCCTTTTAAGAAGGATGGGTAAGACAATAATGTATGGGCAGCATTCAGTAGGCTTAACTTCATATTTTCGAATGCTTTGACATCATCCGTAAACTGCACACCTACCCTTTCCAAGGCCGGTCTTCCGGCAATGAAGTTATCTTCAATGACCCATTGGATAAAATCTTCGCAATAGACTGGTACCTGATCAGACTCACTATTCTGTTTGTTTAAGCGCGTGATATCCGCCGGTGTAGTCATCGGAGTAATGCGATCGACCATACTATTGGGAAAACTGACCTGCTGATCGACCCACTGTCCTAATTCTCGATCCTGTGCATAGATAAAACTGGTAAATGCTTTTCTGGCGACATCACCATTATGCTGCAGGTTATCACAGGAAAGCAAGGTCAATCCGCCGCTACCGGCTTTCCTTCGCTGACGGAGCCCTTCGGCAACGTAACCGAAAACAGTTGTTGGCGCCTGCGGATTTCGCAGATCATGCTGAATAGCATCACTATCCAAGCTAAACTCCTGTGTGGACCGGTCTATCTGATAGCCCCCTTCAGTAATCGTTAGGGTAATGATCTTAATTGTGGGATCCGCTATCTTGGAGATTACTGCCTGTGGATCCTCTACCGCCCATAACATCTCACGGATAGATCGAATGTGACGCATGGCGTTCTGGCCATCTCTCCCACATACCGTCAATGTATAGCAAAGTTGCTGTGCCCTTAATTTGCGAACGATATTTTCATCAGATGGGAGGAGACATACACCACAAATTCCCCAGGAGGACTGGTCCCCATCATTGAGCAGGCGATCGATATAAAATGCCTGATGTGCGCGGTGAAAATTGCCGACGCCAATATGTAAAATTCCGGATTGGATACTTTTACAATCATAATTGTGTTTATTCCCGTTCATGTAAAATTATATTGGTATAAAATTCCCTTGGATAAACAAACATATCGTATCAGTAGCAATATTAACCTGTGATTATCAATAATATACACCTGGGAACGATACCAAAATTCGGGGATCGTTCCCAGGTAAGCTTTGTTATCCTTATTTTTGGGATAATCATTTGAAATCGGTTTAAATTATGAAGCGTATTACCATCAAAGATCTTTCAAAACAGCTGGCCCTTTCAACATCCACCATATCCAGGGCTTTCCTCAATGATAAAAACATTCATCCCGAAACAAAAAGAATTGTGCTGGAAGCCGCCGAAAAATTAGGTTATAAACCGAATCCAACCGCATTAAACCTAAAGTATGGGCAGTCTAAAAATATAGGTTTTGTGGTACCTGAAATGACGACCCCATTTTCTTCCTCGGTATTGCGGGGAGCCCAAGAGCTGTTATATCCGTTGGGCTATCGTATCATTATTATGCAATCTGATGAGGATCCCGCTATTGAGCGTAAAAACTTATTCCTGCTGGAAGAATTTAATGTAGATGGTATGCTAATTAATCTGTGTCACGAAACCGAAAACAAGGATGCCTATCAAAAAATTATCGATAAAGGTATTCCGATGGTATTTTTCGACCGAATCCCGCCTGTGTCACTTGATGTTTCCAAAGTAATTATCAACGACAATATGAAAGCCGCTTTGATGGTTGAGCATTTGGTTGGCATCGGCAAAAAGAGAATTGTACATATTATGGGCCCCAAGAGTGTCCGCAATGCATCGGAAAGAGCGATGGGTTATAAGCGTATTCTAAGGAAGCATGGTTTATTTGATCCCGAATTACTGTGTGGTACGGAAGGACTTTTGTTTGAAGATGGACGAGACGTTATAAAGCAGTTGATGGAAAAAGGGATCCAATTTGATAGCATATTTGCCTTTACGGATACGCTAGCCATAGGTGCGATGAATTACTTATTGGAGCAAGGAATTCGAATACCAGATCAGGTTGCCATAGCCAGTTTTTCGGGCACGGAGCTTGCCACAATGGTATATCCACCACTGACAAATGTGCAACAACCCTTGATCAGCATGGGAAAAAATGCTGCTGAGCTTATACTGGAAAAGATAAAAAATCCAACAGCCAATAGCAGAACGATTTTATTGGATGCGGAGCTTATTTATCGCGCATCCACCATAGGTCAGCAAGGCCAATAATAAAGTTTTCCATCAATGTAGATTAGATCACTAGATGCCTTTTGTCAATGGTAATGTCAAATCAGCTGTAAACACATTTCCCTTCTCAGACAGCGTCAGTTCATAGTTTGTATCAAAAAGCAATTTCAAACGACGATTTAAATTCAATAATCCGATCCCTTGTGGTGTTTCCTTCAGATGACGATGGTTTGATACTGAATTGCTTACCTGAACAAAAATATGTTCCGCCGTTAAATGAAAACTTACACGAACAAAGGTGGGGTCCATTGGGTCTACACTATGTTTAATTGCGTTTTCTACCAGGATCAGGACAATATTAGGTGGTATACCCTGAAACCTGATCTCATCTTCATCAAAGATCACTTGATAGGTAAACTCATCACGTCTCACGTTTTCTAGTTCCAAATAATCCCGAACAAATTTAACTTCTTTGGCCAGGGATACAAAATTTTGATCGGAATCGTAAATTAAATAACGTAGAAAATCTGAAAACTGTTCGATAAGAGGCGATACTTTGGGGCTGTTTGTTTTTGCCAGCACATTAATGTTATTTAGCATGTTAAACAGAAAATGCGGATTGATCTGATTGCGCAGAGCGACGAGTTCGCTCGTCACAGCATCCCTTTTTAAATCGATCATTTTCTCAGTATCACTGATCCATCGCTGGAAAAATTTGAGGGCTGTAGAAAAGAAAATCAAGATACAAGTCCACATAATATTTAAAAAATATCTTGCGAATGTATCTTTTTCTTCCAGTTGAATCCCCAAAGAAGTCCGGCGTGGTTCCAGCACCATATCTTCAAAGTATACTGCAATCAAGACCGCAATTAAAATACAAATAACGTAAAGTATAAAATAATAGAGGGATTTTCCATTAAAAAGGACTCTTGGTATCAAAATATACATATTGATATAAAATAAGAGAACAATCATACCGAAATAGAAAGCAAAATCCAGGTAGTCATAAATACCCTGATACCGTTCCCATTTCTTGACGATAGCTAAACAAAACGCAAACAAGACCAGGCTAAAAATATGACGGGCAACTCTATATTTCTTAGAATTAATTAAATGTAATAAAAAGTCCATTTTCAGAAAATAACTTTCGAAAAAAAAGTCTTTATGGTTTTTATAATTGTCCATACCAAAATTATACGAATTTCGATCAACTAACAGATAGTGTGCTAACCGAATAAAGGTAGGTTTTATTTCTGTTAATTATCGCTAATTAACAAGCTAAATATATAATTCTCTATCATCTATTGGTTTGAAACGGATACGCTAATCATTTCCATTTTTGTATAAAAAGGAAGTGCTTTGGTATAAATTATACCAAAGCAGCAAATGTTTTTTTTAGTTTCGTACAAGAAAGAGATGGGTTTTTTTTGCCCTTCTAATTGAATACTTATATATAAAAAAAATAAAATGAAAACAATACTTGATCATCTCCTTTGGTTTATCAACAAATTTAGTGGTGTTATCCTATTTTTAGGCTACTATTCTATTTTCTATGATCTGTTATAAACACTCTTTTTTAATAAACAAAGCTGCCCTTTTACGCAGGAAGGAACTTATCACTGGTCTTCTTGAGTTAGTTCCGGGCATCAGATTTATCAGCTTCATCCTCGATGATAACCTATTCATTATGCAGGTAGAAGCCACCAAAAGAGTCGAAGATCCCATTTTATTTTTGATCGAGAGAAAACAGTTGTATATTCATTTTTTAGATTGTATAGAACATAAGCTCAGCAAAAACAAAACAGTAAGTTCTTCCTGATCGTCGAATATGGCTTATCTGAAATCATTGGCATATCTCCGAAAAAATAAATCGCGATAAATATCACCGATCGGGATCTCAAATTTATCGATGTAGATGGTATGGTTGTCAAAAGCATCTATAAAAGCAAGGTTAACCAAATAGGATTTACTAACACGAAGCATTGTATTTTCAGGAAGTTTACTATGAATGGTCTTTAAATTCATTGCGGTAATCAACTTTTGGTCCTGCGTATAGATGATCACATAGTCTTTCAGCGCTTCAATAAATCGAATATCCGAAAAATTAACCTTATAATATTTCCTTTCGGACTTGATAAATAATGCTTCTTTGTTGCTCGATTCAAAGCTGTGCTGACTCTCCTGGCGTGTCAGCAATTCTCTATAAACAGCAGCTTTCTCAATGGCTTTTATTAGACGATCTTTCTTGATTGGTTTGAGTAGATAATCAATAGCACCTAAATCATAACTTTTGAGCGCATATTGCGGGTAAGCGGTGGTCAATATAATAAGCTGATCCTCAGCCAACAGTTCTGCAAAATCCAGCCCATTTAATGTCGGCATCTCAATATCCAAAAACAGGAGATCTACCGGATTATTTTTTATAAAATTCAAAGCCGACAGCGCATTGGCAAATTCGGCTATGACTTCAACCAATGGTATCTCCTCCAGCAGATTCCGCATTCCCTCCCGCGCAAGAGGTTCATCATCAACAATAATACATTTCATAATGGGACTGTAAGTTTGACATAATATGTTGTATCACCGGATTTAATATCCAATGTATAATTGTTTTTATAGAGTAATTCTAATTTACGTCTGACATTGGCAAGACCGACTCCACTGTATTTAGTTTTTGCCGCGAAGGAATCAACACCTTTTGAGTTTTCACATTCAAAATAAAGACGTTCTTCCCCGCAAAAGAAACCAACATGTATAAACGCATCTTTTTCTGTTGAGCCTAAACTATGCTTAATTGCATTCTCAACAAAAGTTGTAAAAAGATGCGAAGGGATAAAAAAGTTCTTATTAGCCAATTCGGACGTACAGGTGACCGTTGTCGATAAATGATCCCTTCGTAGTTCTTCCAATTTTAAAAAATTGGATATGAAATTTATTTCGGTTTTTAATAGTGTTTTATCACTATTATTTTCATAAAGTTGGTAACGTAGAAAATCAGATAATTTTATAACCACTTGCGTGGCTAACTCTGCATCCTTTTTAATTAAAACCTTAATATTATTGAGCATATTAAACAAGAAATGGGGCTGAATTTGATTTTTTAATACGGTTAATTCTGCTGACAAGGCCATGTTCTTTAATTCTGAAATTCGTTTACTATCGGCAATCCAACGTTTAAGAAGTTTAAATGTAGTTGTTACCAGAATAAATGGAAAGCAAATAAATAAACCATCAATAAAGCTTAAAAATGTTATTGGCTTCATTATGATAGGAAAAGGATGAATGGAATGGATATACACACTGATTTGAGCGAGGATGATTAGACATCCTAATATGGCCAAAGTCAAAAGCAATACGTAGAGTTCGTATCTCCTTTTAAAGAAAAACAAAGGCAACAATACATACATATTGAAATAAAACAGGCTTACAATAACAAACCAAACCAATAATGAATAATAAATTCTGTAACACCCTATAAAGGAGGGCATTTCAAACTTTGTACTTAAACAAAAGAACAAGAGGGATAGCAAGAAAACAATATGCCGCCAATATCTAAATTTTTTTTCCAAAAAATAACGCAAAAAAATCCCATTCTCAAAATCATGCATAACTAACTCATCTTTCATCCTTTACAAAGGTATTCCTTTTACCTGCGTGACACTACACCGAAACAATGGTTTCGTATAGAATAATCTCGCTTTCGTCTAGAAATATCAGCGATCAGGTTATAAAAGCTTACTCCAGTACTTTTTCAGCAAGCGCACCCATCCAATTATTGAAATCTGCGTCGGAAGGGATCTCAAATTTTTTAAACCATCTATTTTTCCGAATCTGTACTGCCCTAACGGTAACATAGGTATATTCCGAAATGTTCTTAGTAGAAAAATTAAGAAAAGCCATTGCTGGAGATTTTGATACCATTGACCATCCTGATTCGAAAATCGATTACCATTTAATTCAAACAATTTTTGACTATTTGAATATTACGCTTCCGCCATCATCTGCGCTTGGATCAGTGGTGGACGGGTAATAAATGATTGGCTCAGGGGTATCTCCTGCTGAGTAATAGCCGAGTATCTTGACAACTGAATAGACTGGATATGCTCCTTGTAACCATGCAATCTCATTTGGGGAGAGGTTTTTCATCTCCTCCATGCTGTTCTTAATTAAAAATTGATTTGCCATATTTCTTCTTTTTAAAGTGTACAGAAAAAGTAGATTTGTTAGTAGCGCTAGCTGAGAAAAAGAAGCGGTATCTAAGCGGTATTCCGAAGGAACCGAAAAGTCAGGGATTTTGAAACTTTCTTGAGTTGTTATTTTAAATCTTTACCTATGACAGCGAAATCAATATTATGACACAAGATCTGTTTCCTACCTACAATGAAGTGTGGGAACTAATGGATATTATAGAGCAATATTTAATAACAATTTATTCGGAATACAATGCAAGCATCAGATTAGAAATAGACAGATTTATATCTAAATATGAAAGAGAATTTGAAAAGACTTACAAATATTATCAATATACAACAGATATAGCAGAGGTTTATCGCTTAGAAAGACATTTTAGTAAATGGGAAATTGATGCTTTTAGAAAAAAGCATTAGGTTATATAAATTTATATATTTTCCAAATTAATTATCAAGCCTACTTATTACGGGATACCACAAAAGCTGTATAAAATTTCATCATATTTTAGCTAAAAGCATTTTTTATATGGAAACAATTAAAGCAATCAAACCGGGACCGAAGCTAAACAAACCTGATGGCGCACCCGACATAAGACGACGGGTTACTCCCGAAACGAAACCCAAACATCCGGATCTGAAACCGCACATACACAAACTTGGGGATTCGAAGTAAAAGAATAAGGGAAAGAGGATCGGCAGTCTACGGCTCCTACAAAAATACAGACAGCGGCAACAGTGGAAATACTGGTGGTGGCACCAAACCTACATTCTCGGCCTGTGGTGCTAAAAATAAATCGGGCGGTTACTGCAAATGTATCGTTGTAGCCGGTGGAAGATGCTGGCAGAATCGATAAATAAATATCTTCTGAAAGAATAAATTCATAAATTAGTTCAAGAACTGTTTGAATCTAATTATTTGAATTTAAAACTGCTTTATATTAACAATATGGCGACACTAAAATTTATATTGCTTGCACTTATATCAGTTGTTTTGTCACTGCCCTCTGCTTCTGCGCAAAACTCTCTTCCTAGAAATCTGAAAGAAATAGCTTCATTCCTAAATATTAATGTTTCGGACAGCCTAAAAAACGTAATCAAGGATATTGATCAGGAAGAGTTACGTGAATTTACCAGCGATGAACTTAACAGTGAATTTGAATTGATTGACTCGCTCCTTTCAACCCGAAAATCTCCATTATTTAGATATTTAAATAATAAAGGAATCCACAACTTTAAAAAAGATGTCATTTTGGAATACTATAAACTGCTGCTCTCAGATGATTATGTAAAAGAAGATTCTATCCTGAAGTCATTCAAACTGAAGGAAAACAAACTGAAAAAGGAAATTAAACAGCGAATGAATGCGGACACAATTGCCAGTATTTATATTCCGAAAAACCTTGAAGATTGCTTTGTCCAAATAGACTCGTTCTGGGACGATAGCACTAAAAATAAAGTAAGAGAAATGACAGAGTCAGAGTTTATGGCTGGCGCACATTTCGGATTTGGAATGTGGATGAGAAATAACTGGGGACTCTGGGGAGGTTCAAGGCTTTCCGCATATTTCGCCAAACGGGGAATAAGACATCCTGACGACATGTCCGGTATCATATTAACGAGTTATTATCGGAAATTAAAGGTGAAAGATCCCGATGTAAAATCGCAGCTAAAATATTATAAAAAGTATTGGACTCCATAAATCTTGACTAAATAGAAAAACGCTCGGAATAAAGCTGACAAAATAACACTTCTTTGATCAATTAGGGACTGTCCCACTAAGTGTGTAAATAGAAAATGTGAAATCCTTTCGAACTCCGCATTTTTATAACTTACATACTTAATGAGACAGTGTAAAATTACAACATGAAATGTTGATCTTCACCATTTATGACGTTGATTGTCCACTGGCATCAACCCAATCAATACCGTTCCAATAGATCGGTTTTCCTAACGTAATATCGAAAAACTCAACTCCGACAACGTTCACGGTTGGACGTTGTGAGGTACTACCTGATAGGATTGTTTTAACAGGATTCCAATTTTTACCGGTCGCATCTTCAACAATAAACAATGTATTACCAATACCACCTTTAGGATTTGTAAGCCGCTCCCCTACTTTCTTCTGACTGGAATTGGGCATGAGCTGATCGCCAATTTTTCTAATATGTTCGCCATTAAATCCAATCCCGAGCATATACCCGTTATGAATTGCATAATATTTATCTGCAACCACATCCCTATTTACGTAATCATCTTTATAAGAATCTACCTTTTGAATCAAATTTAAATTAAACCCAGATCCATCCATAGGTACAGCCCTTGAATACTTCTGAATAATATTATGTGTTTCCAGTTCGCTGGTAGATTTATTGATGTCAACAACGAATTTGCCTGGTGAAAAAGTTTTATTATTGACATACATATTGGTAGAGATCTCAACATTTTCTGCTGTAAAATCGGAATCAATAGTAACGGACTTACTTACCGAGTTTAAATAGTTGTTTCTGATCTTAATATTTTTATACTCTCCCTGAAAATTCAAACTTCTAAAGAATATACATTCACTATCAGAACTCTCCATATAATTATTATAAACATCGACATTCTGGATTGGTTTACTCAATTTTACACATGATTTATCACTTATTAAATAATTGTTATAAATTTTAAAATCCGTTGCATCTTGCCCCCCAATCGAAATATTTTCGTAGTTGGTACCGCTGGTATCACTATAATTTCCAAAAACCTCCACATTCTGCGCATATGCACCTGAAACAATGGCGGTTATTTTATTCCCAGCTAATGGTTTGTTATGATAAATTTTGACATTATGGGATTTTAATGGTCCCCTTAGATCAACCATCAACTTTGCATGAACGGTATTATTACTAAATGTGATGTCAAATAGGTCAACAAAACTCGCAGTACATCTCAATCCCGATTCTATGGATCTCAAAATATTATTATTAACCATCAAGTTTCGGCCTTCGGTAAAAGGAGACCCGTAAAAATTAATGCAATAATTACAATTTTCTGCTGTGATGATATTATTTTCAATAATGATATCTTCTAATTTATAGATAGGAGTCTTTGCATCCTTCACAGGTTCTAAATCAATCGGAGAAACGTAAGCGTTATATTTTGTTATCTTATTTCTTGCAATCGTTATTTTCCTGGCACTGTTAGCCGTAATTGCATTTCGAAATTGATTATCAAAAATATTGTCTTCTATAATGACGTGTTGTGAATACTTTTGGTCGACCTCTTCATATGTTAAATAACTCCACTGCATGCTGATTCCATCACCAAGACAGTTTTTAAAAACATTTTCTCGAACAATCACATTATTTGAACTCGATATCCAGATACTATGCTGTTGTTCAGAGTGATTAGATGTGCTATTCCAGCTACCATCAAAAGTGATTCCTTCAATCGTTTTAAACTTATCATCTTGGGAATTATGCAATACAAAGACACCCTTGCGCATTAAAGGTAGGGCAACATTATCATTAACACTTTCTGCAACCTTTAGAATGGGATTGTTTATTCCTTTTACTGAATTATAGATTCTCACATGTCCATCTATTAAATAGTATCCATCGTTTACATTCGTAATGATCAATGGCAATTTTAAATTGGCTGCCTTTTGGATGAAGGGTGTATTATTGGTTTGCCCACTGTCCTGTTTCGCCCCAAAATAGCGAACATCGACACAACCATCACTAAAATTGTGGATTAACCGTGTCGAACCAACAATGATTACAGAACCACCGTTATCGGCTGCTGAACTTATGGTGTCATAAGAGTAAACAATTGGATTCGGAGTATCTCCTAACTGATAATAACCGAAAAGCTTTACCCCAAGGTAGGTTCCATTTTGCAATGCTGTGATTTCACTTGCAGATAATGCTCGCATATCTGCCATTGTGTTTTTAATTAAAAATTGATTTGCCATATTTTCTTTTCTTTTAAAGTGTTTAGCAAAAGTAGGGGGGCTGGAACCGCTATTTGAGGAAAAGAAGAGGTAAGTAAGCGGTAACGGGGAGATACCGAAAAGTCTTCAAGAACGAGAATTGGATTCATGTCCTTTCGCAAGTCAAGTTTGACAAAACAATAAAAAGTCAGTTTTAATCTTCTCGACTAAGTTTTTTCGGGGGCTTATAAAATCAGAATTTCTTAAGGAATTTTTCAACTTTTTCACGAGCTCCAGAATTATTATAATTTTCGATATCAGAATAAGCCTTACTTAAACTCTCGCCTAACCGCTTTTTTATATTGGGGTTTTTAGAAAAATTTAACTTGCCTAAAAAACTTATATAAATGGCATTTTGAATTGGCTTATCAACTAAAGGCAAATTTTTTACTAGAAAATCTACCATAGAATCAAACTTGTTTAGATCATTTCCATCTATCGCTTCCTGTATAAACCGTTTGAAACTACCCATTTGAAAGGTAATAGAAGCGGTATAATCGTTATCTTGAAACCCCTCCTCCAAAGCTGGAAACAACAGAACCAACTCATTAATAAACAAATACTTATCTTTCATCATCATTAAATTAGAACAATTTATTCATTTCTCGATCGATTCAATTTATCTTGAATTCTGATACAAAAATTAACGTTTAACATAATCCCGATACTCTTCTTGAATCATTCCTGCAAATGTATAATTATTAGAAGAAGCTTTGTAGTTCACTTCTGCAAATTCTAACGCATCAGCGATCTACTGCAAGGTCATACTCATTTAGATAATCATCATAGGATGCAACAATCAGAGGCATTAAAGCCATCCTTTCCTCAAATGCTAAATCATATTGGTGATACAAATCAATAAATTCATTTATCTGCGAGGAGTCTGCCATTCCGATTTCCCAGTCCTGCTCTGTCCCAGTATAAGGCAGAGATAACTTTTTACTGAGTGCTGCGATTACTTTTTCCTTTAATATCATTTATTCAAATATTTTAAGTTCAGACTTAATTTTGTCATTATCCAAATCCTGCAATTGGTAATGAACAAGAAATAATACGATGAATGGCAAAACCTTTAGAAGGTAAAATTTAGTTTTTTGTTTTGTTTTAAGGAAGCTCTATAATCCTTAGGATTCAATATGCTCCCAATTCTGCATTTTTTAAAATATTTTTGGTACATTTATTTTACTGATAAAGTAAGCAAAAAAATGAAAGATTTGAAAATCAGGAAATTATTGATAAAGAAAAAAGCACTTATTACTATTGCTTTTTGTCTTTTTATTAACGGTATGGTAATCGGTACTTCAGTGGCTTTTAAGAAAACAACATTGCTAGACGTTAATGTATTGGTACTATATGGAGCCATCTTTTTACCTTACTTATTTTCATCCAATACTATCAAGAAAAATATTATAGAGTCCACTTAACAACATTTTGAACTGGCTTATCAATTAAAGGCAAATTCTTTATTAAAAAATCTACCATAGAATCAAACTTGTTTAGGTCATTTCCATCTATCGCTGCTAAACCCCAAATTACTTACCGTTGGCGTGTTTGCTCCTCTTTCAGGTGAAGCGGTCCAACTTGTTCAGGCTAATGCTGACATCATGTATTTAAAATAGATATACGGAAATAAACCCGTCAAATCTGACGGGTTTAATATTAAATATTGATTCACTGTATACTTCAAAGTATTTAAAATATACTATACCAAAATACCTCCATTCTCATCTTCCAATAGCAGATAGAAATTATTGGACTGCGGGTCATAGCAACTAATTCGTGCATATAAAGCATCCTCAGGCACAGCAATTTCCTGATTAGTGATAACCATATCCGTCTGCGGATAGGCTGATAGAAAGGCTGCAGCACCATTATTGCTATAAAATGCAATCCGGCTTCCCTGATTACCAAACCGGCCATTGTAACGTATTTTCTTCGCCCCCATCAGATCGACATATGTACTGACACCCCAAAGAGCCGCTGCAGCCGAAGTAGTACCTGAAGCATTAATAATCGCAGACATCGTCAAGGACGGGATAATCTTGAATGGGCTTTGGTCAGCTGTCAGTAAAACCTCCACATCCATGATGCGATCAGCATCAAAGGAATTAATAGAAAGTTCCTTGGATTGTCCATTGTAAGCGATAAATCCTGTTGGAGTAATATCCCCCAACCTATTTGTCAAAACACCCGATTTGATCTCGCCGATATACTGACCATAGGCGGACTTTGAAGTCACAATTGCATTGTGAGTACCGATATTGAGTACCGAGTTTACTGTTTTACTCGGTAACCAAGATTTAAGGAAACAAAGGGATACCAACCCGTCTTTGTGATTACTGATCACCAATTGCGCATTCGTCTTGTTTTCATTAAATGTTATCGTTGACAGATCCTTGAATCTAAATCCATCAGCAGCATTAAGTGCAAGCCCAATGTTATCTGTTCGGAAAGTATCCTGAATAGAAACAGATTGGGACTGATTATTGAGCTCGGCTGCCAAAGCAGGATCTATAAAACCTGAGCCATGCTCAAGCAGCGAAGTGGCCGTATTACCTGACGCGTGGAAATTTTTGATCCCTCGGTAGTAATAAGGTGATTTATCCTGCCGCTGACTATTGTCCACAGTACAATTGATGATATTGACACCGTTGGCAATGTAATCAGCCTTCGTATAGCCTGTCCAGCTATTCTTTACTTCACCTGTTTCGCTTCCCGTCCGTAATATGGTTCCGTTGACTTTATTTCTGTAGACAGAAAAACTACAGTTTTCGATATTGATATTTTTATAAACTTCCCAAGATCCAGCGACAGGCTCGTCTGGCAATGCCATTCGCATAAAACCAACAGCCATAGGAGTCCCGATATGCTGCACGTTCTTGATATACACATTCTTGGCATAGCCCCGAATACTGCCAAATTCTTTTAATAGGGCTTTTGAAGCGGATGACTGATTGATGATCTTGACGTCTTCGATCCAGATGTTTTTGACATAATACAACTGGGTATGTGACATAAATTTCCGCAGATCGGCAAATTCATCAGTGATGACCCAGGTGGTATTTTTGACCCTGATATTTTCAACGAGCTTATTTTCGTCATAGCCCACAAACTTGAACCCGTCACCATTGACCGAATAGAGGTTTTCGGCATAAACATGGCTTGCCTGTACATAGATACACCTCTCAATAGGATTGATCGCACGAATATTAGTATAGGTGGTATAGCTCCCTGAACTCAAGACACAGTCCATTCCATAAGGCTCCGGAATGGTAGGTATATCTTTCTGAACAAAATTTGCGCTTTGTTCCTGCGTATTGATCAATTCGATATTCTGGATATAGCTATTCCAGGTATTATTTACCACACCGGAAGCAGCATTGTAGAATTTGCAGTCCGCGATAAGCAAGCCCTTGGAAAGTGACAAATTGCCACCAACATTCCGATCGGTCGTGATGCTTGCATGGATGTTGTAAGTGATGATATTGCTGATCTCACCACCCATTATTCCAGATTCCTCGATCAATCCTTTCGCACGGTATGTCCCATTCTCTTCAGGAACTATTGCCCGACAAATAATATTGCGATAATAGATGTAACGGTCGGCCTTTGTCCCAGAAGAATAAAATAGGGTACGGCAGTTGTGCGCTGTGGTATTAGTTCCCCAGTTATTACGCAGTTCAATCTCAAGGTCTGTCATATGCAGGCGTTTGACATTGGTCGTATTGATCTGAACATTACCATCAACGATCAGTTTTGCCCCGTTGATCGCCCTGAGCGAAGATCCACCCATTGTAGCACGAGGTCCTGTTGCTTGGATCAACGTATCACGGCTGAGAATCACTTCCTTTTTATATTTTCCCGCATAGACATTTGCGAAGTAAAATGAATCTAAATCATTGGTCACGCCATCACAATGGGCTCCAAAATAGAACGCATCGACTCCATCGCTAAACTGATGTATAAGCTTAATGCCTCCGACAATGATAACACTTCCTCCATCATCGCCTCCGGGTTCGGTAGCAGAGTAATAATATACGATCGGCTCTGGGGTATCTCCTTTTTTGTAATAGCCGAGCAGCTTTACGCCTGAATAGATTGGAGTGGTTCCTTTAAGTCCATCGACTTCGCTGGCGGAGAGGCTCCTCATCTCCTGCATCGTGTTTTTAATTAAAATCTGATTTGCCATATTTCTTTGATTTAAAGTGTATAGCAAAAGTAGGCGGGCTGGTACCCCTATCTCAGGAAAAGAAGGTGTATGTAAGCGGTATTGGCGAGATACCGAAAAGTCAGGGATTTTAAGCTTTCCTTTAGTTGTTATTTTAAATTTCTACCTATAACAAGATATATATTACTATTTTTTTTAGTATATTTATACTCATAAAAAGTAAATAAAATTGTAATAGCCAATTATTAGGTCTAGTTTTCTCAAACTGACAAAGAATAATTTATGAAATCTAAATGGATGGCAAAGAATAAAAAGATTAATGTACAGGGTAAGGAAATAACAATCATCCTTGACAATGGCAAAGAGTTTATTTCACTTACTGATATGCTAAAAGCTAAAGATGGAGACTTTTTCATTTCTGATTGGCTTCGAAACAGAAACACAGTTGAATATCTGGGTATTTGGGAAAGCATTTATAACCCCCTTTTTAATTATGGCGAATTCGCCATAATTAAAAGTCAGGCCGGACTTAATAGTTATAAAATCAGTGTTAAAGATTGGGTCGAGAAGACAAATGCTATCGGCTTAAAAGCGACCGCAGGAAGATATGGGGGGACATATGCACATCCTGATATAGCTTTTGAATTCGGCATGTGGATTAGTCCCCATTTTAAAATTTACTTAATCAAAGAATTTCAACGTCTAAAAGATGACGAAAATGATCGTTTGAAATTGAACTGGGACTTACAAAGGACACTAGCCAAAGTAAATTATCACATTCATACTGATGCAATAAAGGAAAACCTCATTCCAGCAGAAATTACCAAGCAGCAAGCGAATTCCGTTTATGCCAGCGAAGCTGATATCCTGAATGTCGCACTATTTGGAATGACAGCCAAACAATGGAGAGATACTAATCCTGATAAAAAGGGCAATATTCGAGACTACGCGATTATAGAACAGTTGGTCGTGCTAAGCAACATGGAAAGTATAAACGCGTTATTAATTCAACAGGGATTACCACAAAATGAACGGCTTATGCAACTGAATAAAGTAGCGGTAACACAAATGAAGTCGCTCGTAGAAAATAAGGTCGCTAAGAAATTGAAGTAGAAAATCACACGTATTTTTAGAGAAAGTTTCTACAATTGTTTAAACTTATCCATACCTTAAAAAAATAAGCGACATGACCCAAGAAAGCAAACATACCTGTAGCAATTCTGAGGATTCATATAAACAGAGTAAAGCTAACGTCGAAAAATTTGGTCTTGAAGTGATCAATGTAGCAGCGAGCAACTATCTACCCTCCTTCTCTTATAGTATTGGCCTGACACAAACTTATCAGCATCCCGAAATAATCTGTATAGGGTTATCTACGAAGTTGGCACATATCATTATCAATGATGTCTCTGACTTGATCAAACATGGCGAAAGAATAGAAAGCAATAGGGTATATAACAATATCTTTGACGGAAGCAAGGCGATATTTTTACCTGTCGATCCGGAAAATTTAAGAGACTATTTTGGTGCTGCTCTTAATTATTATCAAAATAAAGGGTTTGACGCGCTACAATTGATCTGGACAGACCGTAATGACAAATTTCCCTTTGAAGAAAATTTTGAAGAAGAATTTCTATACATACAGCCATTATTAGATAGGAATGCAGACTTTAAGTTCTATGAGCCCAAAAATATGGTAGCATTTACGACACGTCAATGGCTTGAAGAAAGAAAACCCATATTGCGCGTTGTCCATAATCATGAAGGTGATTGGCAATTCCTGAGCGGCGACCAATTGCCAGATGATATCCGCATTGTTGCATTAGAAGAACTCGTTAAGCGTGATCACTCTTTAAACGATCTATTTGATCTTGACTATGGAGAAGAAGCTGAAAGAAAAGACATAGGAAAAAAATGGATACGAAGCAGCTTGCATTAAACCCTATATTCAAGCTTATGGCCTTTGCCACGGACCACAACAATGTTGATAATAAATATTCTTCCCTTCACGTTCTATTGATTTGAATTTAATGTCAATGGTGTAACACCCACTAGATTGCTCCCTGCCTAAACAGGGTACAATATCATCTTCTTTATCTCCAGCGATAGCGAATCCATAAGCTATAGTATTTGTTGCACAGTTAAGAACGTTGACAATATAATTATGTGTGAAAGGATCTTCGGCCAACAGGTGTTTCGCTGTATTTAAGAGTGAATCAGGCCGAAAGCTAAGATGCTGTTCAAATCTAATCCGATATTCATCTGCTGTAATCCGCTCTATAGGAAGTACCCGTGATGTACTATCGCCCGACTGTAAGAGCAGCTGGTGTCCAAGTTTTCGGAGTAAAATTTCTGTTTTTGCTTCATCAAAGCTACTCCTCCCCTCCTTACTGAATGCCAGACCGATCAATGCGATAGATAGGAATACGAATGTTAGTCCAATAATGTATCAATGTTTTCTACTAGGAAGATTTTTGAAATCAAATCGCGTAAGCGGACGTTATTTACAAAGTTTACAATTTAATTTACAATGCTGAACGGTCAACTATAAAGATATCAAAGTATTTTCGCTCAACCAACTTTGATAGCATATGAACAATGCAATGAACATTTCCATTTTACTGCTGCTTTCTTTTTTAATCAATTCCTGCAGCGAGGACTAGTTCGGATAGTGTTGTCAATAGGGACTTCAAGCATGTCTCACAACCGCCCACCAAGACAAAAAGTTGGATTCTCTCCCGTTACAATTCAAAATCGTTATCAGATCCCTCCACGCCTCCTGAAATCATCCGATCGGGTGAAGCCCTGATTTTTGGAATCACGGAAGCTAACGATGGCAGCATATGGTTTGGTACTTTAAATGGACTGCATCGTTATAATAGAAATAGTTTCACGGACTTTAAAACAAAATAATAGGCTATTGAAGATTTTACCACCATTGTTCAAAATGGCGATATTCTAATACGAAAACGTCGGGGCATCGACTTAGTCCAGGTCATCCCTTCTTGCAGGCCAATCTCGATTTCCTTTTCAGATTAAAAAATTGAAATAGATCATACCTAAAAAATAGCAACATAATCCGAGAAGACGAACATATCTGTAGTAATTCTGACGATTCATATATCTTCAGAAAGAATAAATTCATTAAATTAGTTCAAAGCACTGTTTAAAATCTAATTATTTAATATTGCTCTATATCAATTATATGACTATCCTAAAATTTATACTGCTTGCACTTATATCAGTTGTTTTGTCACTGCCATCGACTTATGCGCAAAACTCCCTTCCTAGAAATCTGAAAGAAACAGCTTCATTCTTAAATCTTATTGTTTCGGATAGCCTAAAAAACGTAATCAAGGATATTGATCAGGAAGAGTTAAGTGAATTTACTAGTGATGAACTTGACAGTGAATTTGAATTGATTGACTCGCTCCTTTCGGTCCGAAAATCTCCATTATTTACATATCTAAATAATAAAGGAATATATAACTTTAAAAAAGATGTCATTTTGGAATACTATAAACTGCTGCTCTCAGATGGTTATGTAAAAGAAGATTCTATCCTGAAGTCATTCAAACTGAAGGAAAACAAACTGAAAAAGGAAATTAAACAGCGAATGAATGCGGACACAATTGCCGGTATTTATATTCCGAAAAACCTTGAAGATTGCTTTGACCAAATAGACTCGTTCTGGGATGATAGCACTAAAAATAAAGTAAGAGAAATGACAGAGTTAGAGTTTATGGCTGGCGCACATTTCGGATTTGGAATGTGGATGAGAAATAACTGGGGACTCTGGGGAGGTTCAAGGCTTTCCGCATATTTCGCCAAACGGGGAATAAGACATCCTGACGACATGTCCGGTATCATATTAACGAGTTATTATCGGAAATTAAAGGGGAAAGATCCCGATGTAAAATCACAGCTAAAATATTATAAAAAGTATTGGACTCCATAAATATTGACTAATTAGAAAAATGCTCGGAATAAAGCTGACAAAATAATACTTCTTCGATCAATTATTAATACGCGTTAATACAGTATCACAATCCTTATATATCCATGCACGTAGACCTCCTTGTTATCAACTAAAATAGTTAATATTTACTAAAGGTCCTGCTATTTTCAAACAATTTTAGATATTTCAATAAGCTAGTTGAGGAATTTTGATAGTGACGATATTGAATACAAAGCCTTGATGGCAAAAGTCCAGAATATTTACAAAAATTTCTGTAATTTCATCATCAAGCATAGGGTTTTCTTGTAACTGAGTCCCGAAAGCAGGATTTAGTGATTACTACCTTTGTTCAAAATTTTGAAAATGAAAAAAACGTTTGTTTTACCAGTACTTGCTGTAGGATTTTTAATTTGGTTTTTGGCAACGTTGGCTTTTCGTCTTGCGGGACAGTTCTTTTTTATCACAGATTCAACAGCCATACTTACTAGTTTATATATAGTTGTAATCCCTGCATTGATTTTGATTTCAGTCTTAACTTTTAAAAGATTTAAACTTTCAGGTCTTGAAAATATAGTCGCTGGCGTGCTATTGGTATTACCAGGAATGGTTCTCGATACGTTCGTTATTCAATTTTTTGAACAAATCTACCCCAACATGCCGTCAGGCCAAGCTGCAACATTTGGTTCTTGGCTAATGTGGGCATACAGCGTAGTATTACTAACATCAGTCTTTATTGGGTTGCGACAAAATAAAAATATTGACAAAGGTTAAAAACACAGACATGGGCTATGGAAAATATTGACTATAGTGAAGGAGCAGAAAGAAAAGACACAGGAGAAAAATGTATTCGAATTTATACAGAAAGCCATTTTTGATCAAACGGCTTTCTGTATAAAATTGAAACTAGTAAAATTGTATTATACAACTATAGTTTCCATTTTGTAAATTTCAATGTACTATTATTGGGATAATCTATCCAAAAGGCGAAAAGCTCCTTATTCTGAACAAGGAGTTTTTGATAAGCACCCAGATATTCTTTAAAAGTACTCGATACTACCGGCTTTGCTAAATACATTTCCTTCGCCACGGAATAGTTATCGTTTAGTGCTCTGTAGTTAACAGAAAACTTTTGGTCACTGAAATCCGAATAGATACAATGGATACCGCCATCATTGCTAAAGGCAGTAGAAAGAAGATTTCCAGTGGAAGTGATCAGATGTGGGCTAGACCACGACTCTCCTGCATTTTGACTCATGGATAACCATACCTCATTTCGCTGATGTGGATTTTGCCAGCTTAATACAAAATCATTGCCCCGGGTCGTTAATTCCGTCATTTTCAGTCGCTCTTATTTATTTTTTTGCCTTTAATAGATGACTCAGGATAAAAAAAGTGAACACAAACATAATTGCCTGAATGACAAATACCGGGTAAAGTAGGTTCCCTTCGACATAACGATATCCAAAACTTACAATAGTTACCGGAAATGTAAATACAAGACCAACAAGAAACTATTCGTTATAAAACGGGTCGTCAGGATAAATCGAACATACAGATAAAGTACCTATACTGACATAGGCCAGAGCAATAAAAAATGATAATTTTCTTTCTTTTGTGTACCACATATGGTATATCCGCTCAATACTTAAGTCGCTAAAATAGCATCACAGGATTCAACTTTGATCATCCCTTGCGTCGCTGTCATTTCTGACCATAACCAATTGAAATAGACTATCACCTGCTTAGCGGGGATCATTGTTCTGTCCGCCGTCGTATGTCCATCAGAAACTACGGTGATAAAATAATCTCTTGTTAGCGCTGATTTTATCGTGGCATCCACACAGAAATCTGTCGCACATCCGGTCACGATCAGTTCCTTCACTCCCCTACTCTTCAATATCGTCTGAAGATCAGTTTTATAAAATGAATTATTCGTTGTCTTAGAAACAAATATATCTTCAGGACCTCTGATCAATTCAGGCAATAAAGACCAATCTTCTGTACCAGGAAGGAAGCTGTTCTCCTTTGTGCCATCATGTTGTATAAAAATAACTGGGTCACCGCTCTTTCTAAACTGTTGAGATAGTTCGTTGATCCGATCAATGACACCAAAGGTATCATACCGCAGCGTATAGGGCTTAAAACTGCCCTGTTGCATATCTATAATTAATAAGGCCTTCATCCTAAACTCATTTAACGATAATTTGATGGATAAATATAACAAATGTTCATTATCAAACAGCACATTAGATCACAAACGAGATGCAAAACGTTATATATGCGGTTCTATTTCTTATCCTATGCCAAGTCGGTCGAAGAACAAATCTGTTAGATTTGTAAGACTGTAAATGATCAAAATTCAGATAGAATGAAATAGAGGAGTATCAATTATAGGCGATACTGAAAAAGAAAAAAATAACCAAAAAATATAAAGCTATGCAAAAGATAATTCCAAACCTTTGGTTTGACAGCAATGCACAGGAAGCCGCAGAATATTATCTATCGGTTTTCAAAGATGGAAAAATAATCAATATTACTTATTACCCAAATTCAGAACCCGAAGGACTGGCTGATTTCCAGAAGGATTTTGCCGGAAAAGTACTTACCGTAGAGTTTGAGATTTTGGGAATGCGTCTTATCGGGATCAATGCAGGACCGATATTCAAATTTAACGAGGCTATTTCGTTGATGATCCCCTGTAAAGATCAGACTGAAATAGACTACTACTGGGAAGCACTTACATCAGGCGGAGGACAGGAGAGCGTCTGTGGATGGCTGAAAGACAAATACGGATTAAGCTGGCAGGTTTCTCCTGAAAATTGGGAGGAACTGAACAAAAGACCAGGCGCATTCAAAAAAATGATGGGAATGAAAAAGATCATTATTGCTGATTTCTAAAACTAGGTAACGATAAAGTACATGTTCCAGCACTCGTGTAAACTGGAAAAAGTAAACCTCCCGGCAACGCAGCAAACGTCCGGGAGGTTTCACCCATAGATTCAGGATTCCTTACAAATTCAGTAAATCCGTCTCTGATTATTGCGCCAGCCTTTGTCTCATATATTTGGATATAGTCGCCCCCCAACTGATAACTGGAGTTTCAACGGGATCGTTAATCATGAGTCAAGACCTTCTTCAACATGGTTAGGAAGACCCAACGATTCATAAATCTCATCAAGCGAATTGTAAATCTTTTCATAAACAAGACACAAATCTATATATATTTAAATTTAAGATGACGATGTTGAAAAATTATCAATTCAGTAAAAATCCGCTGCATTATGTTTATGCGCTGATCTGGTTGGGCGTGTTCATGACCTTTGCCTTCTACCTTTTCTCAGGGGCGATGTTCAGGCCGGAGAACGGCAAGATCCATATTGTTGCAATTCTTATTGGTTGGGTGGTGCAATATCTTGGCCTAACACTGACTTGCCTGATCATCCTACTTTTAGGAATATACAAGACATTACGAACTGTGTTGGATAAAAAAGAAAATTGATTCCCTATAATCTTTGTATAACATGACAACAGAATAATTCAAGTATAGCCGTATTCACTCAAAATGAAATTGATTATATTAATATGACTGTCTCTTTTGCTCGATTTGATGATATATTAGAAAAGTTTTCATGTATTTTTAGTATTGAAAATAGAACAAGAGTTGAGCAATAATTTATTCAGAAAATGGGATATAGAAGTTATTTATATCTGAGAAAAACCGGCAGAAATTTATACCTCTTTGAGGCAAACAATTCATTGCCATTTTTTTGGATTACACTTATAGACAAAACAATATTAAAAAAATATTTTCAGGATTGGCAAAAGTCTCTAGCGCATCAAGAAGCCTATAATCAACAGAAATTTGAACAATTTTCAGAACTAAATCCCAATAGTATTACAATAAGCGAACAAGCTTTAAATATGAACTCGTCAAAAAGCAGGATATTTTTACAAAAGCATTTTCCAGAAACAATTCCACTATTTGATGATTTTATTACGTATATCAAAGCACAATTTGAAACCGATGACAAGCTGGAAATTGACATAACTCAATTGTCCGCATTTTACAATTCGCTAAATAATTTCTACAACATACTTGACAATGAATTGAATGCAATAGAAGCAGATAATCCGGCCGACATAAAATTTTTAGTAATTAAAGATCTAATCGGACAAGGAACTGGATTTGCGATGGGTGAAAACAAAGAATTTTCATCATTTTTGTCTTATCAGAAAGAACTAAAAAACAGGAATATCGCAGTTATTGTAGAAAAACAAAAATTCAACAAGAAATCATTAATAATTGCCATTATCTTATTTCTGTTATGTCCTGTTTTTTCAATAATTGCATACAAAATGTATAAAGACGAAGGGCTTACAGCTATGATTGCATTGATAGGAATTTTAAATCTAGGGTTTTATTATTTTTCGATTTGGTCTCTAAATAAAGAAATCAATAACTTTCTCGAAAAAAGGACTTGACTTAACCAAATAATGGTTGACCATAGAGGGAGCAGATATTGACCTCTCCCCGAATTTAGGAGTGTTCTAAATAGAAAATCCGTCTGTTTTTCGGGGAGAGGTCAAATTATAATTTACGACAGAAAACACCCAAAAATATACTACTGATTCAATAATCCAGAGACGAATATATTAGTGAAATTCTGTAATTTTATTAAACCATGTAGTAGATCCAGTAAAAATAGGTTCTTTAGGGAAGGGATTGACATGAACTAGACTACCTGAAAGGATTGAATTAACGCAACTTTTTATAACAGTACTATATAAAATATTTATGTTGATAAACAGGAATGAAATGTTAAGGCTGTCCGATGAAATTTCAGACATGCTAATAAAGGAAAACTATAATCATACTCAAGTTATGGCAATGTCACACGAGAAGCTAATTTCATACTCAGAAAAGCTTGCATTGCTTTATGATATGGATGAGTCTATCCGTGATGCTTTCCATGAGGAAGATACATTAGATTATTTTAAGATATTGCTGAAATTTGACGTTGCCTATAAAACCAGATTTCAGAAATAGGATCCCTCAATTTGGCAAGTTTTATTTTTTACAAACGCCAATTAAAATAATACCAACTAATTCTGAATATTGGGTCGGAAATCATTAATTCCTCCTACATGAAAAGCCGTTCAAAAAAAGCTCGTAGCTACATAGTAGATTTCAAACGCCCTTCGTCCGATAAAAGCTGATCCACATATACCCTAATCTCCTTTGGTAACATCAGATATACTGATGTTTTTAAATTCTCCTTTTGCTCGCCCTTCTCAGTAAAAAGACCTTTAAACCCTTCATTAAGCCATTTTCCTTCGTCTTCCAAATAGGCGCTATATCTATTATCCAAAATTTCAATAATGTTTTTACTATTTTTCATTTGTTCGGTTGTTTATTCTATTTATTTATCGTCTTTTTTTCTCGAGTCGGTGGTCTCCTTAGCTACTGTTTTAGCATTGTTAATTGGTAAGGGATCTTTCTTTTCTTTTTGCTTTTCTTTTTGGATTTTTTTTAAATGTAGAATAATGGTGGAAGCGGGAACCTCATATTTCTCTACGGCCTCATGTAAAAATAAATAACCCTTCATTATATCTGAAATTGCACATTGGACCCTCGCTTTATTCGAGATTCTCTTGCCATCATTATTATCTTTTTCCATTGCAGTTTATTTTGGGTTATAACTTATTGTCTACTTCGGATGATGAAATATCTCAAGCAAATGTGGTTCTTTTTATAAAAAAAAAGTATTTTATCTGCCTCTCATTACAAGCTTGTAGACGCCCAATTACAACATGTAGATTTATTTCTACATAGTCATGATTAAAACACACACATTCACACTTCACACATCGGACAATGTTTAATAAAAGTGCAAACATACATGTGTTAACATTAATATTTTTAATGTTAAAATATGCTATATATCTAAATTTGAAATATTAAGTATAAATGAAAAATACAACACTTTGTAGCCATTGCGCTACACTATAGTAGTTTGACAACTACACACAAAACATAACACACTACAAAACAATGATTTTTAACATTTATGGATATAGTTTTGCTCACGTAATAATGACTATGCCAAATAAATCACAATTATCATTAATTAAAAAATTTTAAGTATGAAAAAACAACAAAAACACAAACCTTATGTGGTACCAAGAGTAACCGCTACGGTTGTTGAATTAGAACAAGGTATTGCTGCAGGATCTGCTTCGGTCAACCCAGGTGGCACGTCTAATCCTTCCAGTCCTAAAACTGAAGATTGGTTTGATAACGGCAGTCAGAATTCAGACTTTGATATTTAATCTTAAACAAAAAAAGACAAGATGAAAAGTATAATATCAAATAAATTAAGAAGAAACATTTCCGGAGCGGCCGTATTTTACTTATTACTAGCCAGTTTCACATCCTGCTCTTCGAAAGAAGAACAGATGGCACCAACCGGAGATGGTGCTGTACTGAAAGTTGGTGTGAAAGGAATAGAAGAAGCAATAATCGGTGGAACAGGAAATAACGTAAAAATGTCCAACAAAGGAAATAGCGGCATTAATAAACAATCATTAGTATCATTTGGAAGCGTGGACGCTTTTGTGGACTTTGGTGAAGGTACACTTGGTAACGACGTTCCGGTTGTAACAAAGGCCAGCTCAACTGATACATTGAGCAAAAAAGCCGCATCAGGAACAACGAAAGCGGTGGCATCATCTCAAATGGAAAATGGCACTAAATTCCGTCTTCTGATCTACGATGCTGCTAACGCTCTAGTCGTTAATCAAGTTGTTACTTCAGGAGTGGATCCACAGATCAAGGTGGACGCCAATAAGAAATATACTTGGTATGCCGTATCTGTAAATGAAAAGAATGCAAGTGTTCCTGATGTAAATGGTGCCGGAGTGGTCTCCCGTAGTGGGCTAGAGAACAAAGATGTATTGTATGCTTCGGGCAGTGTCAATACAGTAAATGGTGAGAATTATTTAGAGATAACATTTAAACGCATGACCGCTAGAATTCAGGTGAAATTGAATGTTAGAGGGCTTTTTGCCAGAATAGAAAATAGTACGAGCATTTCATTAGTTAAAAACAGTACAAATACGACTGTTTTGCAAATGGGTGATTTGAATATGCTAACGGGGCAGTTTAATAATGTGGTAAATGTAGACAAAGCGGTATTAGGCTCTTCGATGGTAGAGGAAAGTGGAAATCCTGCTGCTACAGTTAAAGTAGCAAGCTTCTTCACATTGAGCACGGAAACAATTCCTGCCAATAGTTTCAAGATGAAGTTTAATACGTTGAAAGTTACATTGGATGATTCGCGTGTAAGAACATTTACACCATTAACTTACACTTATCCTGGCGCCTACACTCCGACAATAGGCAGTACCTATGGATTGAATATCCGCCTTATTGAATCTCCAGTTAAAGTTAAAGGTGTTTTATGGGCACGATCCAACCTGGTATATAACGCTGCTGAGATGGACAAATATAGATTAAAATCCAATCCAGGAGGATCAACTCCTGCTACTAAGGACACAGAATTCTGGAACTGGAAATCTTCTACACCAACGGGGGCTGCAGGCAGCACGGATCCTTGTGCTTCGGTTTATCCGGAAGGAACATGGCGTATGTCAACAAAACAAGAATGGGAATCCATCGGACAACCTGATGATAAGCAAGAGGTGTTGGGATTATTCTGGGGTGCGCAATATGCATACAAATGGAATAGAGACAGTGATTACCCTAGTAATCCGGCATATGACGACAATGACCTTACCTTATCTTTTGGTGGATACCGTACTAAACCGAGTGCAATTGGTGGCGGAACATCAGTAATAGGGAGCCCGGGCGGTATCGCTTTAGGTGCTTTTGCCTCTGGGGAATGTCATTATTGGACTTCCGACAATAGAGACTCCAATACAGCATTTGCTGTGAAGTCAGCATTTACAAGGGTTGCCTGGCTATTCTCTTGGGGAAATGTAACTTACCCTAATCTCAATAAAGCCGAGGGGAGAAACATCCGTTGTGTAAGACAGATTGTTAATAATTAAATTAATAAAAGCTTTAAATCTATAAGCTTTTGAAATGGCATAAATAGTCACTTGAATTATACCCCGAGAAATAAAATTCCCGGGGTATAATTATTTAAATTAGATCCGAAAATATTCTTTATTGACCTATTTACCTTTGTAGGCCAACAGATTATTCAAATATATAATGAAAATAAGGGACTGTCCTTTGAAAAAATTAGAGGAGAAATAGCAATACCATTGAACTAATAGGTTTTTGGGAAAATATGTATAACCCCAATTTTAAACCCGTCGAATTCGATGGGTTTAAAAACAAGCCAGCCTCAATAGCTTTGTAATGATGATCACTCTCTAAAGGATCTGTTTGATCTTGACTATGGTGAAGAAGCAGAAAGAAAGACTCTAGGGAAAAATGGACACGAAGCAGTTTTGAAAATGAGGAAAAAGAATAAAATAATTTGGTCCTTTAAAAATTTATTAATTTCAGTTCAGAAAATACAAAAGCACATGCCAGTAAAACTTTCTTGCAAATATTGAATTTAGTTATCATTCGATTGCTATTTAATAATTTTGCTCAATTCCTTTTCAATGTCCTCTCCACGCAGGTCTTTTGCGATAATAACTCCTTCCGGATTGATCAGAAAATTACGTGGTATTGCCATGACCCCATATTTTAGGGCCGCGTCATTTTTATACCCTTTTAAATCGCTCAACTGAACCCAGGACATTTTGTCTTCTTTAATCGCTTTTAGCCAATGCTCTTTCTTGCTATCTATTGAAACCGCAACAACTTCGAAATTTTTGTCTTTATACTTTTGGTAAATTTCATTAATAAATGGCATTTCAGCACGGCAGGGACCGCACCAACTGGCCCAAAAATCAAGCAATACGTACTTGCCTTTGAAGGAAGAAAAGGAAACAGGTTGCCCTTTGTCATTGTCCATCACAAAATCAATGGCATGCTTTCCAATGTCAACAGTTTTTTGGGCATTTAACTGTTCTTGAAGAGCCTTCGCTAATGACAAACTGCGGACACCTGTGCTCAACTTATTGAAACGTTCTTCAAACTTTGGGTTTTCAACCCCCATTTGATTGCTGACAATAAGGAGACTGGCAAAAGAATTTGGGTGCGTATCAAGGAACTTGATCTCAGCGTCTTCTACAGCTTTAGCCATGCTGCTGTATTTTGGCCCGAGTTCTTTGTTGGCCTCCGAGTGACCAGCAGCAGCATTTTCCATCATCTGTTTTGAAATCAAATCTGCTTTTTGCTGAAGCGGCTTTACAATATCCGATAAAACCAAATAATCGGTCTGAACAGGGCCACCGGTAATACGGGCTTGCTTGATATCGGGTCCGGTAACATGGAATTCAGCATTTTGAAGCATAAATTCCTGTTGATCCAGTTTATGATAATTTTTCCAGTCTAGCGGATCCAGCTCCTTTCCGACGGCAGTCATATGCAATTTAGCACTTACCATATCACTGGCAAGTATGCCTTTCAATATAAAATTGCCATTTATGACATAGGTCGAATCTACAATAAACTCTTTAAGGCCATTCGGATTCATATAGCGCAAAAAGACTTTATGGCCTTCGTAATTACCCGACAATTTTCCTTTAATAAGGTAAGCGTCTTGAGCGTAACCGTAGAGCCCAATTAGGCTCATGATGGTAAATAATACAATCTTTATCATATGTTTTTATTTGTCGTGTTAAATGCTGAATGCATTATTTTACATCCAAGACCTCAGCAAGTCTTTTGTCAAGTGCTTCTCCTTTTAGTTCTTTGCCAATAATAACACCATCGGGATCTATAAAAAAGTTTTGTGGAATTGCTGTAATGCCGTAAAGAATCCCTGCCTGATTTTTAAGACCTTTTAAATCACTTAGCTGTATCCAGGGAATACCATCTTGTTTAATCGCTTTAAGCCAAGCTTCTTTTTTGCTATCCATGGATACTGCAACGATCTCAAAATTTTTATTTTTATATTTTTCGTATACTTTGATCATATGGGGGTGAAGATCCCGGCAGGGACTGCACCAGCTTGCCCAAAAATCAAGCAATACATACTTACCTTTGAAAGACGATAATGAGATCGGTTGTCCCTGTGTGCTATTTAGGGTAAAGTCCGATGCCCTGTTGCCGACAGCAACAACTCTGGTTGCATTCAATGTGGAAACCAATGTTTTTCCAAGGTCTGAATTTTGAACGCGTGGGCTTAACGCATTAAATTGAGATTCAAAATCTGGATGATCAATACCACCTTTCATTGCAATCAGATAGAGACTAACAAAGGAATCGGGGTGGCTAATTCTAAAGTTATTTTCTATGTTTTCTATTTCGGCAGTAATTGGCTTCATTTGTGGTCGAAGTGCCTCCGCAGCCTTCTCCTGCCCGCTTCTACTAAGTTTTAAAGACTGTTGAGAGAGCAACTGCATCCTCTCCCTCCAGGGTTTTAGTTGTTCATTGAGCAAGTTAAAATCCACTTGTACTTTACCACCTGTTATATGGGCTTTTTTGATCGTTGAGCCTGATAATTGAAAGCTGTCGTTTTCGAGCATAATATATTGCAGGTCTCTTTCATAATATTTCCAATACTCAGAGAGATCTACATTTTCATTGGGCTCACTCAGAATCAATATGGCCTGTTCTACGTCTTTAAATAGCTTTCCTTCAAATTTGAACGTGCCGTTTTTGACAAAAGTGGAGTCTTTTATCAGGTCTTTCAACCCCTCTGGATTAGGATACTGTAAGAGCACTTTTTTCCCGTCATGATGGCCAGAAAGTTGGCCTTGTATGGAGAAAGATTGCTTCGCATTGGCGCAAAGCACAGCCAGGCTAGCTAATGTAGCGATTGTAATTTTTATCATTTTTCAATTATTTAAATGAAACTTATATCTTTTTTTTAAGGGTTATTTTCCATCCCGGGGTTTTGATCCATTACCTTTATGGACTTCGCATAAGAATAGACCGCATCATCACACTCTTTGGAAAAATAGGTGCAGCCCATGATGAATATAGTGCTTATGCGGACGCTTGTATGGATTGTACCGGCGGTTATTCAAAAGAAGAACTGGAGGACATGTAGGCCAGTTATATACTCCAAGGACTAACCAAAGTAGAGTTAAAAAATCATTTTCATAAGTTACTTCTAAAGTATTTTTGTGCCATAAATCAATAGTTCCGAGGCGTGAAAATTCAGTATCCAATCAAACCCAGAAAAAATTCATTAAATTCTTCACCGATGTATTGGTACTTTTACCGATTAAAACAAGCACTTCACCTAAATAACACCAAGATAAGAAATTGGAATTAACTAAGTTAGATGCAGAAAATAATAGTGCACCATTAACATTTAAGCAACATAACTTTAAAAATAGATCCCCAATGCAAAAACACTTATGTATAGCTTATTCTTATCGTAAATCATTAGCTCACTATGCGAAAGAGAGATTACATATAAGCGTAATTTTACTCTTACTTTTTCTATTACTTACTACAACCAACATAATCGCTCAAACTACAGCATACACAGTAAAAGATATAAAATTTAAAAGTAAAGGGATTGAATTGTCAGGGACAATTTTCAATGCTTTAAATTCGAAAATTGGAATTGTTCTGGTTCATGGATCTGGACAAGAACTTAGATATAGTGAGTTTGCAGCGCAGTTGGCAAAAAAAGGAATATCTGTTCTAACTTATGATAAGAGAGGCGTGGGTGAATCAGGAGGGGAATATGCGGGTCCCGAAGTTGGCACGAATAATATTGACTCCGCAAACCTCAATCTTCTAGCAGAGGATGCTAACGCAGCAGTTTTAACTCTCAAAAATTATTTTGGGCAAAAATTAACATATACTGGTCTCCTGGGTTTCAGCCAGGCTGGCTGGATTATCCCTTTGGCATCAATTAAATCAAACAAGGTGGATTTTACGGTCATTTTTAGTGGGGCGGTAGTTCCTACATTAGAACAGCTCCGTTTTCAATTTTTTACTGAAGGAAAGGCAAATTTCTGGACGGATCACACCGAGCAAGAGGTCAGAGATCATATCCGAAACGCGCCCGATAAATATAAATTTATTACAACCGATCCGCAGGTATCCCTTAGCAGCACAGATACACCTGGACTCTGGCTTTTTGGTGGACAGGATGTGCAAATTCCTGTCGGCTTATCAATTGACCATCTCAATTTACTTAAAATTGAAGGAAAACCATTTGAATATTGTCTATTTCCAGAAATGGGACACTTTCTAACAGCTTCGGATTCTTCAGCCCCTATTAAAATAGCCCTAAACTGGATCAAAAATCTAAACGAAAAAACGAGATAAAAGAGGGTGCACTAAAAAGTAAAATTCATGAAATACTAAAATGAACCTGAGAACGCTCTGTTTCAGAAACTTTATATAGCCCAGGGGCGCTTATTGAATTGACCATCTTAATTGCACTACCTAGTTTATATCATTCACTTGCCTTTCATTCAGATCTTCTACAGGTAGCTCTTCCAATTCAGCTATATAATATTTTAGATCCACCACCATATCTTGATGAGGTTTGGCAAATTTTTTAAAAAAGTAGTGATGCACGAAATAGAAAATTAGCCCATAGAGAACAAACCTAAAAAGGACCACAGCGTCGAATATTGAAGCAAGATTAAAGGAATGAATATTCTTTAAAGAGAGTGCCATGATCAGTATGAAATACAGCACTATTCCTGTCAATCTATTGAACCTCAAATAAGCTGAGATAAGCTGTTGTATATTCTTGAAGCGATCAATTAAGGGTAAGTCTTCCTCATAACTCTGAAGAATATTTTTTCGTAATTTGTAGGTTACATAAATCATCGCCGATTCAACCAATGAGCCAAGAACAAAATAGTAGCCCCAGAAAGCGCTGTCATAGTAATACAGAACAATACCAATAGCAAGGATGACAAGCATTGAGCGATACTGCATATTCTTCCCTGAGTTCCGATCGATCAGATCAAGCAAGCTTGCTGATTTTTGTGTTGTTATTTTTTCAATAGTATTTTCAGGTAAGTTAATCACTGTCGATTGGCCATCAATACTATTTTTTTGCATTTTATATTTCAGTTGATCTAGTTCCATGGTGATAGTTGTTTACTTAGTTCCTTCAATTTTGTTTTGATTCTCGATATTTTTACGGCTACATGATTGGGCGTCATACCCATAGTCTCAGCGATATCATTGTAACTATAGTCTTCAAGATAGAGTGCTACCAAGGCTTTCTCCACCTTATTCAACTTACTTATTGCCTGATACATAAGCAAAATTTCCTCATCCTCGCTGTAAATAATTTCGCAGTAGCTTTCTTGATCAAACTGTAATTCTGCGAGATTGTGCCGGCGATCCCGCTTGATATATGTAATAGCCGTATTCAATCCCACTCTATATAGCCAAGTTTGAAATTTGGTATCACCTCTAAAGCTTTTGAATGATTTCCAAGCCTGTAATACGATTTCTTGAAATAAATCTTCCCGATCGGCTTTATTGTCTACATACATGCAGCATATACGATGTACGATCGTCTGATTGGAAGCTATCAACCTTATAAAGTCTCTTTCAATATCCATACTTTTCTGAGGATGTTTTATTTTGTTTCACTTGTTTGTTAGTCTCTAAAAAATTAAAAACATTACAGCACAAGTAAAAAAATCATGCTGATCGTATTCTTTAAAATATCGGATACATTGTACCGCAACTCATTGTGTTTAAAGGATTCTTATTGCTGTTATCCACAAACGATCTTTTGAGAGCTCTGTACAAAAAAAGTATCTTGGGTGTGATTATTTCGCAGTGAAAACTATCACTTGTCCCAATAATTATCCACAATATGTTTTAAAAAGGCTGTGTAAAAATTTAAATGCGAGGGTTGGCTAAATGCAGTGAATTGATCGTGGGTAGTATGGAATCCCATATAGAAAAGCCAAAATCCCAATGAAAGATAGGGCACTGCAGCTAATTCCTCATCCCTAATAGGGCGATTGAGACGATAACCATCTATAAAAATACGATATGATTCATTAGCAGCATGCTGTGTCATCCTTCCGGTGTATACATCTAAGATGAGATGTTGCCAAAAGGTCATGATATCATTCACCAGCCAACCGGAACCCATGAAATCAAAATCAAAGAAAGTCACCGAATCATTCTCGAAATGAAAATTTTTGGGCAGAAAATCAAAATGGCAATAGCCCTTTGAAAACCTCACTATATCAATTTGCGACAATTTTTGTTCAACACGATGAGCCATTTCACAAAGCCAGCTATGTCCTTCGACGTTTTCATTAAATATGGACCTTAGTTTTTCCAGAGGTTTAAAAACTGTTGTTTCAAGATCAAAACTCCATCTTGCTTCTCCCAAACTAATTGTGGATGCGATATTGTGAAAACGTGCCATTTCGCTTCCCAAAACACGGAGCTGATTTTCACTCAATAACTGGACGACTCGACCTCGCGCAAAACTGAACAACACCGCATAACGCTCCCCTTCTACTGCTTCGAGTTTCTGTATTGCTTCTCCAAAAACATCAGTGATTGGATAGGATACGGAGACCTTTGCCTGCTCTAAAGCGTGCAACAATTTCACTTCCTCCCTTATCTGCGGTAAACTTCGATGCGATGAACGATAAATCCGCAATATAAATTTGGCTTCAGAAGCTTCTATGAGATAGGTATCCCCTACCCCGCGAAGCAGAAATTTACATTGAACATTTTCAAGTCTATATTTCTCTGAAATCAGCGAAGATAATGCAGTTGGACATAGTGTCGAATAAGTAGCAGTAAAAACGGATTTCATTTCATAAAGATATCTGAATATTTAGCAGATTACAAATACACATCCATTCCAAAACCAAATATTCCAAAGCACTCATAGCTCTAATATTAGTTTTGGTTATCTATAATTTTACAAGAAAATTCCCCTTTTTTAAATTCCACAGCGTAAATTTATATAAAAGAACACTATAAAGAAGATGGCATCGATTCTACGAAACAGGCAAGTGAAAAAATACTTTTTTTTCCTGGCTTGTATTTTACTCAGTTTTTGTACCTCATGTAAGGATATTGGCGAACTGGCTGATAAGCAAAAATCGAGTTCCTATTTTATCGATTCCAAAGGACAGGTAGTCTATTGTCAGAATGGGAATTGGTTTAGCTTGGGCGTATTGCAAATGCAGGCTGATGCAAAATCGTTTGAGGTTTTGGCAGAAGATATAGGCAAAGACAAAGACTCGGTTTACTTTCGTAATATGACACAGAAACTGGTAGACAAGAATTCCTTTTATGTCGACAATCAAGTTCCTAAAGATCGTTTTCACGTATATTATATTGATCAGGTCTTGGGCTTTAATATCATTGAAGGAGCAGATCCAAAAACGTATGAAATAATAAGCAATCATATCAACTGGGCTCGGGACAAAGACCATTACTTCTACTCTAATGATATGATACAGGCCGATCGGGAAACTTTTGCATTCGTCAATGACTTTTTTCTGAAGGATAAAGATTCTGTTTATGTTTCGCCTAATATCGGAAACTTTAGATCAGTCATGCCTAACACCGGAAATGTTGAAGCCATAAACAAGTATTATATGAGAATCGCAAATACAATATGCTATCCCCCTTTTCAGCAGGGCTCTACTGCCATAACGAAATCATTTGATTCCATACATACCATTCGCATGCTTGATCAGGATATAATTTGTGTGAACAATAAAACCATCCTATTCCGAGGCAAAGATTTTAAATACACAGATGTTGATGCCACCTCTTTTCAGTTATTTCCCGTGGATGAAAAAGGTGGAATATATGAAGACAACCCTTATTCAAAAGACAAGAACCATATATATTATAATCAGGAACTAGTTCCAAATGCGGATGTAAAGACATTTATACCCATCGGTCATGATTTCGGAAAGGACACTAAAAATGTATATTATCGAAAACAACGGCTAGAAGGTGTAGATGCAGCAAGCTTTAAAAAAGACGGTGATTTTTATAAAGACAAACGAGGTAATAAATTCAGCGCTTTGACAGGAAATAAAGTGTAAATAAATATCTCCTCCGAAAGGAGCTCGCTGGAGGAGATATAAGTTACCCGACACAGCACCAGCAGTAGTAAATTGTACTCCTTTCACCTTAATTTATTCGTACAGATGCATATGACCTTGTAATACAAGCTTTAAATTGTGTTCTTTAGAAAGATCAAATACTTGTTTCTAATTTGCAAAGGTATCAAAGAAAGTATAATGTCCCTCCAGCACAAGTTACTTAAAGCTAAACTGTTGCAGCATCTATATTTGAAAAGTCTCCACTAATTCCGAAGTAACATATTGTATGTGGCCAAATAAAACTCATCGATCAGTTGCTTAATTAAAGCATCTTTTTTGCTATCTACGGCCAGTCCGACCCAATTTTTTGTTGGAAGATATTTACTTCGAATCCATTGAACAGACAATTCCACTTGCTTTTCCGTGCGCAGCCATTCTAATCCACACTCGTTAAAATAGATCTTTTCATTAAATAAATCCATAACAACGAATGGTCTTTTCTTAAAATAGAAAATACTCATATCAAGATCAGCAAGCTCATTGAAGCTGATATATTTTTTTAGATGCATATAGGCATTTATTTCGGTCAACATAATGGTCTATTTGTTTTATCGGTTCGTAAAATTATCCATTGGTCCAGATCATTAATCACACCTGATTGATTCGTTTATCAGTTGAAATTAGCTACCAGTTCCCTTCTTGAAATTTGGTTTATAAGTTAGTTACGAATCAAATCTAGGTGAATCGGGGTTGCTCGTTGGGGTAAATTTTGGTCTAATAGGTGGAAAAACGCAATTTTATATTGCCAATTGGTTTTTTAACTGAAATGCATTTGAATATCTTGGCATTTGAAATAGGTAGGATGACAACATCCATTCTAATATGAAAAGCGATGGTGGTATTCTTTAATTCAATTTTTCAGTACAAATTTAAAAAAAATGAATCTCCGCAATCCAAGCAATCCAAAAAGTCGTAAATGCTTATAAGTACAGAAAAATTATAAACTAAAAGACTTTTGTTATGAAAAAGATAACACCACACAATGAGCTACTATTGACCTCCGATAGTGAATTTGAAAAGAGAGATCTCAGACGTAGAGATTTTCTAAAATTTGCAGGCGCCAGTGCTGCCTCACTTGCCATTCTTGGAGTGGCAAGTTGTAAAAAAGACCGTGATGACGATATGGATAATGGTGGTAAAGGCATGTACTTCGGTAGTGGGGATATTGCCATCTTAAACTATGCATACGCACTTGAACAGCTTGAAGCTGCGTTTTACATCCAGTTAGTCAATAATCCTTATTCTGGTATTTCCGATATGGAAAAAGCTTTCTTTACAGATATCCGTGACCACGAGATTGCCCATCGCGAGTTTTTTAAAGTGGCTTTGGGAGCGAAAGCGATATCTAGTCTTGAATTCAATTTGTCAGGTATTAATTTTAGCAGTCGAGCATCCGTCTTAGCCACCGCCAAAACATTTGAAGATCTTGGTGTTTCAGCTTATAACGGTGCCGGTTGGTTGATTAAAGATCCGAACTATCTCCTTTTAGCAGGTAAAATCGTATCGGTTGAGGCCAGGCATGCTGCCTGGGTGCGGGATATGATCGACAATGGTAGTTTTGCTAACCAAGAAGTTGTCGATTCAAATGGGCTTGACCTGGCCAAGAGCCCTAGCGTAGTTTTGAGCGCTGCGGCACCATTTATCAAATCAAAAATAGATGTAAAGGATCTACCCACCTATTAATTCACTTAAAATCTGATTATCATGAATCTCTTAAACGTTTTTGAACAAATAAATGCTGTAGATCCTGAATTTAGTGATCGCATCAGCCCACGTCGTGAAGTTATTAAAAACCTGGCTTCTATGAGCAAAAAAGTAACGTTAGCGGCGCTCCCTTTTTTTATCAGCGAGCTTTTTAAAAAGGCTTATGGTGCCACTGCACCCACTGATGTCAATGGTGTGCTTAACTATGCCTTGACCTTGGAATATCTCGAAGCAGAATACTATACGATGGGTGTTGCCAAAGCTGGTCTTATTCCATCGGGTAGGCCACTTGGTGCCATCACCACCATCCGCGACCATGAAGTTGCTCATGTCAATTTCCTCAAACAGGTACTTGGCAATAAAGCTGTTTCCAAGCCTACATTTGATTTTACCGCTGGTGGTACCTTTGGTAATGTCTTTAGCAATTACGACACCTTTTTAGCTATCGCACAAGCTTTTGAAGATACTGGAGTACGAGCATACAAAGGACAGGCCGGAATACTCCTTGGTAATCGGGTTGTACTTACAGCAGCTTTACAGATCCATTCGGTAGAAGCGAGACATGCTTCCCACATCCGCCAAATGCGACGTGCCCGCGGCGGCGGCGCAGCTGATCAAAAACCATGGATCACAGGAAGCAACGACTCCGGCATCGGTGCAGTTGTAGACCCTATATATGCTGGTGAAAACAATATTACACAAGCTGGAGTGGACATCACAGGCCTCTCTGGCGCTATGGGAAAAATATCAACAAATGCGGCTACCCAGTCTTTTGATGAACCTCTTTCTGCAGAAGCTGTACTTAATATCGCAGGTTTATTTATTAAAGCGTAACAAAAAAAACGTAGTTTATCTGTTTAGCATGTCCTGGTTTGTTTATCGAATCAGGGCATTTTTTTAGATGCCGCCCATCACATAGAGCCAACTAAGCGTAGGCACATCTTTGCCGCCCTCATCCTCGAGCGTAATAGCAAAAGCTTGTGCTTTGGGGATGTCTAGCATTTTGCTTGTACCATCTACGTTTGCATCCAATGAAAATACACCAGCATTCACTGGTTTACCATCAACCATGGCCCACAATTGATATTGCTTACCTTTAGGTGCAACAGGCATCTGCTCAAGATTTAGGTAAACAGCTTTCGAGAGCTGATCCCAAAATAACAAAGCATGGAGATCTGGCTTAGTTTTGGATAATAATTACACAAAGTTTTATTAGTGAATGTAATAAAGGAAAAATTATGCTACCTAAAGTTCTTATTTTGAGTTTAGGGATCTATAGCCTAGTAAGTTGTACTTCCCAAAAGAATGTTAACACATATGGAAAAGAGGCAGAAGGCATAGATCTATTTGAGGGACAACAAAAACTATTGAAAAAGTATCCGTTGCAGATTAAGTTCAACCGTATTATAGAAGAAAGCCGTTGCCCTGAAGGAGTTGATTGTATATGGGCTGGGGTTGCTGTTGCCGAAATTGAAATAACGAGAAAAGCGGCCAAACCTGTCATTTTGAATCTCGCTACCATGGATATGCAAACAAGAGGTTATCAGAAATCTACTAATTTCAACGGATATACCATTGAATTACAAAATGTTGCTCCCTATCCCACTACAGAACGCAGGGCACAAGATTTAAAAGGAAACTACAAGATTTCCATTTCTGTACAAAAAAGTAAAATAAATGATGTTTAATAAGAGAATGATGATCAAAGCACTGTGGAGTAAAAATAAAAAAAACTGTACTCTTTCAAGCTATAATACATATGCGTAAAGAAAATTCGACCAATGCCATCAATGAAAAAGCACTACAACAATATTGCAGTGCTTTTAAAACACTATCATTAATTAGTGGGCGATGGAAGCTTTCCATTTTATTCAAATTGCTTAAAACTGAGACGAGCTATTCGGAGTTCAAACTCCTTCTGCCTGAAATAAGCGACCGGACGCTTTCTAAACAATTGAATGAATTAGTGGATGATGGATTGATTTTAAAGAATAAGAGTAAAGTTTCGTCAATGTATACATTGACAAATAAAGGCCTGAAACTCGAGAAAATTTTAATCGATCTTTCTGCATTTCATGGTCAAGATTAAGATTAACCAAAATCTATTTTTTCCAGAAACTCTATCACTTCCCCATTAGGACTGTATACCAAACTATTTCTCACAGAAACAGTTTTGGTACCATTTGATAAATCCAACTCAAACAAGCCTTGACTTAGGTCTTTGGCTCCATATTCAAGAGCTTGTTTTCTTGCCATATCCGCATCTTTTACAACGAAACATATATGAAGCAAAGCATTTTCAATGTATTCGTCATCCGGTTTTCTTTTTCTACCCTGTGTAGGTATAGCTCCATTTTCATCACATATCTCTAAATAATAATTGATAGCTCTATTATGAAGCATCACACATTTTTCTAAATTGAAATCCGGTAAAGACCAGCTATGTACTATTTCGAAGCCAAAATTCTTATAAAAATCTACAGTATGCTCAAAGTCTTTAGCTTTAATAGATATATGATGAAAACCGATGATATTATTTCTTAAATCCATATTTCTAAGTTTTATATTTCCAAAGGTACCTATCAATAGATAGCAATAAAAGGGGTTACAAAATTGTTAGTATATGTAGTATATGAAAAGAAACAATAAAACATAGCAATCTTTACTTGCTTGGTCGGGGGAGTTCTTTGATCCAGATATTTTTAAAATCTACCGGTTGCCCTTCACTCTGCAAGGCGATAAATCCGCTACTCAACAATTTACCATCAATCTTAATTTTGGGATCATACCCATTTGCTGTCCCCCCTCCGATCTGCGGTTTTGCGTATTCAAGAACGGTATCACCGTTAATAATATGTTTGATCAGTGAATCACCTAATACAATCAATTCACCTTTAACCCATTGATCACCATCATAAGTCTTGGAAGTCGAATTTAAACAGTGTGAAGAAGCGATCTTACCTTGGTAAACCACATTAGTCCCTGGGGAACACATATTACCTGTAGGCCGTGGCTGGCCATCACTTAAACCACCCAAAAGTTGCATTTCCACAGAGATGGGCCAATCTTGCTCTTTCAACATTGTTCGGGGATCTTGTGAATGAAACATGACACCACTATTGCGTAATGTGTATGAAGGTGCTCCTTTATGAAGATCACCCACAAATCTGTATTCAAATTTCAGGTGATAATAAGAAAATGGTGTTTTATAATATAAATGACCAAACTGATCATTGAAATCACCGTATTGATCGTACCTGATCTTAATAATTCCGTCTTCAACCCTAAAGGTATTCCCGTAATTCTCACCAACTTCGTGGTGATGAATTTTGACAAACCAATCATTAATATCCTTTCCGTCAAATAATGGTTTCCAACCTGTCTTATCGGAATTTCCCCTCATTCCTGCACAGCTACCAAACATCAGAGCAGCGGCTAGAATTATATAAATACATTTTTTCATTTGATACTTATTTGGTTTAAATCGAATAGCAATATACGATATATTCCATTAAGCTTCATTGAACAAACCTCCTATCTTCTATAACCTAAGTTCACTTCTATCTTTTCAAACCTCAAATCAGATTTCCCTATAGCCTCTTTTCAAAGATTCTTTTCTTGGAAGGTTTACTTTTTTTGGGACCTAGGAAACTATGGTAAAAATCATAGCCGAACAACTTCTAATAAGAGATACTCCCGAGGTTTTAATCCCGGGAGTTTTTTGCATTAATAAGCGACCAACTTCTCTTCGATTTCTTTGATGGCCTTCACTGTTTTCATAAAGGAATCGGGTGTAACGGAAATTGAATCTATGCCCTCTTCGACCAGAAACTGGGCAAAATCAGGATAATCGGATGGACCTTGCCCGCAGATACCAACTTTGACTCCCTGTCTCTTTGCAGCGCGAATAAGATTCGCAATCATTATTTTGACCGCAGCATTGCGCTCATTATATAAACCGGAAACTAAGGCTGAATCGCGATCCACTCCAAGTACCAACTGAGTAAGATCATTCGATCCAATGGAGAACCCGTCGATATGACGAGCGAACTCTTCAGCGAGGATGACATTGGAAGGAATTTCTGCCATCAGATAAACTTCCATTCCATTATCGCCCCGTTGAAGGCCATATTCCTCCATCACCTGATAAACCCGCAGCAACTCATCCACTGTACGGCAAAAGGGGATCATGACGACGACATTGTCGAGCCCCATTATTTCCCGGACCTTTTTTATCGCTTTACATTCCATCCCAAAAGCCTCCTTATAGGCCGCTGAATAATATCTCGAAGCTCCCCTCCAACCAATCATTGGATTTTCCTCTCTAGGTTCAAAGTGCTTTCCACCGGGCATATTATAGTATTCATTGGTTTTAAAATCTGAAAAACGAACGATTACCTTATTTGGATAATAGGCCGAAGCGATTTTACCAATTCCGTAGGATAGCTTTTCAATGAAATATTGCTGTTCATCTGCATAGCCTGCAATAAGTGAACTAATGTGGTTACTCAGCTCGATATCATTCAATTCCCGATGTTTTAAGAGCGCCATCGGGTGAATCTTGATATAGTTGTTGATAATAAATTCCTCCCGAGCCAAACCTACCCCCTTTGCTGGATACTCCGCATACTGAAAGGCGATATCTGGTGATCCAATATTCATCATTACTGGTGTACTCACCTCGGGTAGGTCAGAAAGGTCATGCTCGTGCTTACTATAAGGAATGCTTCCCTGGTAAATTAACCCTGTATCACCTTCGGCACATGAAACAGTAACTTCCAGTCCAGTAAGCAGTATTTCTGTCGCTCCATCACAGCCTACAATAGCGGGTACACCCAATTCACGTGCAACAATAGCAGCATGACATGTCCGCCCCCCTTTGTTGGTAATTATTGCAGCTGCCTTTTTCATAATCGGTTCCCAGTTGGGATCAGTTATCTCCGCAACCATGATATCACCTGTGTTAAAGTCGATCTCCTGTATATTTTGCTTATTGATTCCCTTGAAATTATGAATTCTCCCAGAGGCAATCTTGTCTCCCACTGCAATGCCTTTTAGCAGAACCTGCGATGACCTGTTTTTCGCATTGATTTTATATTCTGTAATACAATTGGATTTTTTTAGTGAATGAATGGTCTCAGGTCTTGCCTGAACAATGTATAAATCACCTTTCAAACCGTCAAGGGCCCATTCTACGTCCATAGGGCACCATTTTCTTTTGAGAGCAGTATAATACTCTTCAATAATACACACCCATTTGGATAGCTGAAGGATTTGCGCATCGCTTAGACAAAATCGCTTCGTGCTTTCTACTGGTGTATCTATTATCGTTACTGTTTCACTTCCTGAAACACTGTAAATCATCTGTAATTGTTTGCTCCCGAGCTTCTTTTCTACAATTGATGCGTACCCTTTTTTTAACAAGGGTTTGTATACAATAAATTCATCCGGATTCACCATCCCTTGCACAAGAAGTTCGCCCAATCCATAAGATCCATTCATAATCACAGCATCTTTGAAACCACTTTCCGTATCAATAGAAAAAGCGACTCCCGAAGCTCCTAAGTCGGATCGTACCATCTGTTGTATGCAGACAGAAAGTCCTATATTAAAATGTCCAAAATTAAATGCTTCTCTATAACTGATTGCTCGATCCGTGAAAAGTGAGGCAAAACAATTTTTAATCGCTACCAACAGATCTTGCCGTCCCCTAATATTTAAATAGGTATCCTGCTGACCGGCAAATGAGGCATCAGGGAGATCTTCTGCTGTAGCGGAAGAACGGACCGCAACACCAAAGTCCTGTATATTCTCCAAACCGATAAGCTCTTCGTAGGCGGCTAGGATCTCCTGTTCCATTGCCGGTGTGAAAATACCTTGCTGAATCAATGTTCTTATCCTACCCCCACAACTGGTCAGCTCCCGCAGGTTTGTACTGTCAACACCTTTCAGTATATCTTTGATCTTCTGATCCAGTTGATTGTCGGTGATAAACTGAAAGTAGGCCTTACTGGTCACAATAAATCCATCTGGAATATTTACTCCTAAAGGTTTCAAATGCTGTAACATTTCTCCTAAGGAAGCACTCTTCCCTCCTACCAAATCAATATCCTCAATAGAGGCTTCAATCAGGCGCATTGTAAATCTGTTATCGTTCATTATACAATTATTTTACACGAAGTTAGGCTGCATTTTTTGAAGTCATTTGTTAAATATTAAGACAAACTGATATTATTTTAATAACTTTATTTACATCATAAACATATTTATATTTATATTATATAAATGGAAAACTATTTTGGACAGACCATCCTAACGAAAAATTCGATGTTTACCTTGGCAACTGCTGATGTTTACCATGCAGCAAACAGCTTCCACAGCCATCGTGAACTCGAGCTGATTTATATCTGTTCGGGGCAGGGAACTTTTTCAATAGGTCAATCTTCCAAAAGAATTTCCAGCGGTACGATCATCCTAATTGGGGCTAATGCGCCACACATGTTCAAATTCGAAACGAATCGCTATTATGACTATGCAATGAAGCACGGCAGGACACCAGTACCTCTCAAGCTGTTGACATTACATTTTGACCCCAACAAATTAGGGCAAGATTTTCTCAATCTCCCTGAAAACAATTTATTAAGCAAGCTACTAACAGCTTCAAAGGTCGGATTACAGCTAGAAGGACGAACAAAAACGCTTGCGATAAGGAAACTCAAGAAGCTAGAAAGCTGTGAAAGCTACGAACAGCTACCTTTGCTACTATTGCTAATAAATGAAATCAGCGCAAGCCAAGATATTCCCCAGAGCTGCGAAAATGACGATATCAAACCCTTTAAGAAAATAGACGAAACACGTTTGAGCAGGATCTACTTGTACACCATGGACAATTTTTACAAAGACATCAAGCTAAGTGACATTGCAGGCATAGTATATATGGTTCCGAATGCCTTTTGCCACTATTTTAAGTCTCGTACAGGAAGAAGCTATTTTGACTTTCTCATTGAAGTCAGAATCGAACATGCCTGTAAACTATTGCGTGACGGAAATGAGAGTGTTTCTGCAATCTGTACGAGCTCAGGATTTAACAATCTATCAAACTTCAACCGCTATTTTAAACAGCAAACCGGAAAATCTCCGATTGCCTATCGGCAGGAACATCGACAATAAGTAGTATTGTCATAAATAGTTTACTCTAAACATCCATAGGCAAATCAAAATAAGGATTGCAAGGGAAAAACTACCTAAGCCTCATAAGAAAACCTGGAAGTTTGTTCTTCCCTCCAGACATTCTTATATAAAAATACGACAGCTATTTCGTTGAATTGTCTCCAAATAACTTATACGGGCTTATTTTAAGAGGAAAAATTCACTATTCTAGGATAATTTCTAGTTCATCAAATTATTTTAGACAAAAATTAGCACCATCTGATCAAGGGGTAAAGGAACTATTTTGAAAATATCTGGTTCATTCTCTGCCCTGTACAACGAATGTAAGCAGAATACTTGCAAGATATTGCTTAGGTTTATATATTTGCGACATCAAAAGAAATCCTAATGCGGAAGTGGCGTAATTGGTAGCCGCACCAGACTTAGGATCTGGCGCCGCAAGGCGTGGGGGTTCGAGTCCCTTCTTCCGCACTGAAATCCTCCTGAGTTTAAGATCTCAGGAGGATTTTTTTATTTTAAAATATCCTAGAACTATCCGAGCTCCCCCTATACCCGTAGTCTATGTCTTATTCGACCAGATATTTTGAGGTACCATAACACCTGGAGCGCAAACAATTACACAAATAATTCATGATATTAGGATTAAACGGGTGCCCAAAACATAGAAATGCCACTAGGCGAACAGTTTTTCGCTGAATTATTTGCATCCTTTCAGGATAAATTCGACATCGCTTGGATGATCCACTTTGAAGGAAATAAAAAAATGGGAGCTTAAGGAAGCTCTTCAAACAAACCAGCTAAATATATACTGTCTATACTCTATTTCCTGCAAATATATCGCTTGTGGGGAATGGAGTACCAGTTGCTTCGTACCTATTTCGAGATTTAAGATGTCGTCAGACTTTTCTCTGGGCTGTTCCATCAATAAAACCAATATTCTGCAGGCCAAAGAAGATCGGATATGGCGTTCGGCGATGGAGATCTACAAGTCTGAAACTTCTGATGAATATTTTATCGAACGAAGTGGTGGTGATCATCACAAATATTTCGGGAAGGTAACAGCATATTCAGACTATGTCTTTATCATAATGAACAGCAATACATTTATCCGCCAGCGGCATTTTATTTCAAGAATAAAAGACATCAATGAAAAGCTTAAAAACCCAGAATATAAGCTCTTTGAATTGCATTTTATAAGTACATGTATCAGCTTTAATCAGGAACCAATTGCACTATTTGAGATCTTTCAAAAAGCAGAAAGAAAGACGTTTATCTCCGATTCAATCAGCTTCCCAATTGACAGCGATGAAATTCCTCAATCTATTTTAAGGCAGCTTGAAGATACAGACGCAAACAGAATAGATTACAGATAGGTATTAGGAGGGATTCTCGGGTACAAGTTTTTGAACTTTTTGAAACTGCACTAATTAACGTTTGTATCAAAATTGGCATACCAATATATTTTGATATCTAGAAGGTAAAGCCTCAAATTAATGTTCAATACCCTTCTAAAAAAATCAGCATGGAAAATTCCATGCTGATTTTTTTTCAATCATCAATCGCTGCGAGTGTTAGCTCTACAGACTCAAAATTGTTGTTATAATTTAAGCTGACCAGTCGAATGGTTTTGTACAGGGGTCGCACTCAAATTTTAATACCTTACCTAGGCTCTTTGCTTTTTTACCTTTTTTCACAAACACATAAGCTAGGTCTAAATATTCTTCAACTTCCTTTCCACTTTCATCTCTACCTTTTAATATGACAGAATAATATTTTCCTTCACTATCTTTTTTATAAAACACCTCGTTAACGGTAACTTTTTTCGGTGTTTCATTATCACAACAGCTGCACCACAAAACAACAACTGCTTCCTTCTTGAGATATCCAACGGCTTTCTCTGCCTGCACCTGTGTTAATGCAGAAAGTTGATCTGCTTTTGAAAAAAAAGCAGTGCAGAGCAATACAAAAAGTAAAATGGTCTTTTTCATCTATTTAAATTTGTTTTTTTAATTGTGTAGAAAGTTTTCAATTTTTAAAGAATAAGTTAAGCAAATACTATGCCCTTTAATAGTAAAAACTCTTACCCTCTCCCACAAATTAAATATGCATTATTATAATTATTTTTCCCAAACCAAAGCACTCGCTCCGAGAATGGCTGCATCTGCTTCCTCCAGTTCACTGAAAACCAGTTTCACCTTATTTCTAAATAAGGGAAAAAGATTTCTTTCCATGTGCAATTTCGCAGGTTTTAAAATAAAATCACCAGCTTTAATTACACCACCAAACAGCAGAATGGCTTCCGGAGAGGAGAACATCACAAAATTTGCCAATGCTTCACCCAGTTTCTGACCAGTATACCTAAAGACTTCAATGGCAATGGGGTCACCTTTTTCCGCACATTCATGAACAGTTTTGGAATTGATGGCATCTTCGGGGTATTGATTCAGCATTGACTCCGGAAATTCAGCCCTCATTTTCTTCGCAGTAATTGTGATTCCCGTTGCAGAAGCATAGGCTTCCAAACTTCCCTCATAACCTGTGCTCCAATGCTTTCTTCCTCCCGGTTTGACGATCGTATGTCCCAGTTCTCCAGCAAACCCATCATGTCCATAAATAAGCTTTCCTCCAGCAACAATGCCGCTTCCTACACCTGTTCCTAAAGTGATCATAATAAAATCCTTCATTCCTCGTGCTGCACCAAAAAGCATTTCACCATATGCTGCGGCATTTGCATCGTTGGTTATTGTACAGGGAATATTGAATTTGGCAGTCATTAAATCACCAAATCGAATCACGCCTTTCCAGGGAAGATTGGGGGCATGGTCTATTGTCCCAGTATAATAATTTGCATCAGGAGCACCAACTCCAATTCCATCAAAATTCTCTTCACCGCCAAACATTTCGATGAGAGGATAAGCTTTCTCATACAAAGCATCTATAAACTCTTCAACATGCTCATAATCATCCGTCCTTATGCTTCCTTTTTCAAGAACTTCACCCCGATGATTGACTACTCCGAATTTCGTATTGGTACCTCCGATATCTATTCCCAGCGCTACACGTTTTGATAAATCTATTAATGACATTATTATTCTTTGTTTCTAAGTTTTAAAATTATAAAAAAGATAGCATTTTATAGTGAATTAAACAAGGGATTAGTGTACCAGTTTGGATACTGACTGTGCAACAATACAATACAATACAATACAATACAATACAATACAATACAATACAATACAATACAATACAATACAATACAATACAATACAATACAATACAATACAACCATGATCTATTTAAACCGATATTGCAATGACAGCCTGCAATAACGATGTTAGTTCAATTATTGAAGATCATGAGCCCGATTTTATCCGTTCGAATTTGATCAGGTAAAAATCGGGCTCATGTGAAGATCGTGCCTCATGTCTTTAGTTCGTATTTTCTGCATAGTATAGATCTGAAAAGATCTTTGTTAGTTTAGAAGGATCTTCTCGCCAAGTATTATACATCCCTTGTCCCATCTCATCAGGTACAATGTCGAGTTTACCCTCGGCTATATATTCCAATATCTTTAGAGCTATACTATCCGGATCCGGCATATCCCAATCACTTCCTTTGTTCATATCAGTATCAATTGCCCCTGGATTTACAGCATAAACAGCAATTCCTTCTCTTGCCAATTCGATTCTGACAGATTGTGTTGCAGAGAAGAGGGCTGCTTTTGAAGCAGCATATCCGGCAATAGTTGGTAAAGGTGAATAAGCTGCAATTGAAACAATATTGATCATTTTCGATGGTTTATTTTTTATCAGAATAGGTGCAAACGCGCGCATCATCTTTATTGTTCCAAAATAATTTACCTTCATATCGTTATCCATTCCCAATAGGTCGCCTTCCAAAATATTTCCTGCACTTAAAACTCCAGCATTATTGATGAGGATTTCAGTATCCTGCGTGGCTTCGGCAACCATTGCGATTTGCTTATCCTCCGTAATATCCAAAGTCAATGTTACAACCCGATCATCATCAAATATTGGCATTGCACTCAAATCCCTACAGGTAGCATAAATCTTTCTTGCTCCATTGTTTAGTAAAGCTTTTACGAGTGCCCGGCCTATTCCCCTGTTAGCTCCTGTAATCAGGATAACCTTATCTTTAAAAATCTGCATATCACTTGATTTATTAGTTAATACAAATTTATTTGGTTAGCTAAAAAGATAAAATCCGAAACTTGCTACATTTGTCATTCTTCACTTTGAAGTCAATAAAAATTCCTCCCAGAAAAATCTATCATTAAAGATTACAGCACTGATTTTGGTCATTTGCATTTTGTGACCCTATTTTTTAAAAGTCCAAACCTGCGTTTTTTTATCATATTGACCTGCTTTATCATTTTGCTTCAATTCCGTTAGTTTATAATCTCTGCAGGGATCACCTTCATCAATTTTAGCTATATAGCTTATTCTGTCTATTACACCGGGTTTGAGTTGTATATAAAACGTTCCATTTTCCATTTTTTCTAAATTAACGGCAATAAACTTTTGCGCTCTGTTTATCGTAAAAGAAAGGGAAATATGTTGGTCGTTTGGCGCTATTTTATATATTTCGATTCCTTCTACAGGATAAAGTGGGCTGTCACTAAATATTAAATCCTTTCCATTTTCATTTAGGTAATTAATGTTACCCACCATCGGAATATAAATCTCGGCACAGAATACGTTATCGTCATTGCTTTTACAAGCTCCAAGGGTAATAAAAAGCATGGATAGGACGAATAATTTTAAATATTTTTTCATAATTTATCTACTTGATTAGCATAATATCGAACGCCAATCCTCGTTGATTCGCTACATCATGAAGTAACTGACAGATTGCCTATTTAATTAAGGGTAGCTTTTTTAGAATGGATCAGGTGGCACATTCGGAATAGTCTTCGTTATGAAAAAAATAAAATAATAGAGCCGCAGCTTAGTAGCTATTAGCTTCTAATCCCATGTGTAGGATCGGATATTTTTTACCTTGTCCGTCCAATGCGGATCTTTTAAGAACTTTAAATCCCATATGCTTGTAGAAATTCACGGCTTGGATATTTTGCTCATTTACATCTACGTTAGTCACTTCTAAATGTTTTATTGCATGATCAATGAGTTGTTTTCCAATTCCTTTACCACGAAAATCATTGTGAATAAATAACATTTCTAGGTTCTCTCCAGAAATCCCCATAAACGCAACTAATCCCCCATTTTCCTCATACCCCAACAACGTAACATGTTCAAAATAGGTTGGAATTTGCGCCTTATAATAATTAAAATCCTCCTCTTTCAGAAAATCATGTGTATTCAACACAGCACTCTCCCATATTAGAATCAGATTTCGATAATCACTCGTTTCAATTTTTCTAATCATACCTGTAAATTTTGAAGGGCAAAGGCCAGATTTTATTTGTGCAATATACCGCCCAAGTAAAAAAGCACCCCGTACGTTCATTATAATTTAAAATAAAATTTTATAGAATAAAATTACAATTATAGCTATATTTCCTAAAATAAATTATTTCTATGGCAAGATCCACAATATTCTTTCATAAAAAAACTTTATTTTTTAGCTTTTTAACATTTGTTTTTAGCCTAAACACATTTGCGCAACAAGTATCCAAAAACTATTATACCACGCTGTCTGAGGGGTGAAACTTATGAAAGCCCCAGCGAACAAGCAAATATCCTAACGACCGTTACCTAGGGTTCTAAAGTGACCTTCAATAATTCGGATGCAGAAAAGTTGACCATGCTAGACAATTCAGTGGTCGTAAATGGAGCAAGAACTTTTTGGATGAAAGCAACACATAATAATGTCAGTCTACATTCTTCGCTAGGGCAACTTACACCTATAGAATTTTTAATGAAATATGGAAAACAGGAGAATTTCCCAACATTCCAACGAGATAATAACAATAAATTCGATTGGAATTATTTAGTTTTGAATATAGCTAGTTAGAGTGAGAATACATCTGCACTCAAAAAAATGACACTTGGTTATGTGACATTAATTCTATATTTTGAAATATGATAAACCTGAATTACACTATTTTTCCCTTTCTCATCGGTATTTTAGCATACTTTAGCCCAGTAATGGGGAAAGCTCAAATGATATCTTTTTATCAGGTTACACCAGTTGAGATCCCAGGCTATTTTACAAAGACAATATTCCCATTCAATCCAACATTTATGAAGGGGAATAGGGTAAAAAGTGTAACCCTCAAAAGTCAAGAAAATGGAATTTCCAATCATTATACATTTGATTCCAACGGTCTTCTGGAGAACATAACCATGAGCCGATACAATCAAGAAAAAATAGATACAGTTTTTTATACCGCATATCACTATCAGACAAATGGACTTGTTACTAGAGAAGCAAGGATTGATTATCATAGTGGCATCGTAACAATAAAGGTATATGGATATGATGAAAAGAAACGAATTGACAATATCAGAATCTTTTCGTTGAACGCACAAATACCCAATAGAACACAAAATAATGATTGGATGGGAGAACCAGTTCCTGGTTTGGATCAAATCATTCTCAAAGGATCATGGCCTGATGAAAATCTGTTAAATAACATGATCAATGAAAATAAGTTTTCCTCCTGGCGGTATCGTTACTTTACAGAAAACAATTTTGAAGCTGAGGAACGTACGGAATTCTTCGATTTTGTAAAAAATGGAGGTGGTCAAGATACCTGCCACCAAAAGATAACATATTATTATTTTAATAATCATCCTATTGTTCAATTTCTCCATTCTGGTTGCGCAGCTAAGACCATCCCCTCCGAACAATACGAATTTAAAGATGGACTGCTATTAGCAATCAATGAAACCGATGCTAGTGTTGAGCCTAGAAGTGAAAAATATACCTATGACAACAACAAAAATCTGATATTGATGCAAAATAGCTGGAATGGGCAAAAAGTAAGTGAACTGATCATGACCTATAATAAAAAAGGTTTTCTAACAACAATACAACGAAAATCTGAAACGGCTAAAATGGCTCATTATTTTGAAGATCGTAGCCTCGATCTGAATTACACCTTCTTTTGAAAACTTGTACCGATATTCTGGGAATTCTATTTATCGAATTGTAAAAGGGATATCACGGATTGTAAATAGATAAGATTTAATTTTATAGTAGTCATTAATTTTAGACCTATAAAGGCTGATGCTATTTGTTCAGCCCTTTAAACCTTAGGCAAAATGACAACAGCAAACAACGTTCAGGCAATTGCAGAAAAAATTAAATCCTTCGCAATGGGATTTATTGGCGCATTTTTTTTGGCTCTTGGAGTCAGTTATTTTAGTGAGCAATCATCTTATAGAATCCCAAGAATATTACTTCCTGTTTATGAATTTTTAGGAAATATAGGTTTAGCAATCGGCTTACTTATATTGGGAGGTATACTTTTATATAGTGCTTACATCAAATTTAAAAAATACGGTGGCAGACCGGTTATCATGCTGATTGTTCTACCCCTGTTTACACTACTAGCTTTTGGTTTAAATACATTCTTCAACAATAATCAGTCTGGCAAAAAAGGGTACAGTGCGCAAAATAGACAAGCGACAGAACAGGTAGGAAATGCAAATCGTCCCGAGTTAAACAATGAGAAAGCAGAAAAATATTTGGATAAACTGGAAAACCTATTCGCTGAAATGACCAAGGCTAAAGAGGGTGCTGATGAAAATAGGTTTAAGCTCCTGGAGACACAGTTTTTAGATCTGGGTACTGAATTAGCTATTATTATCCCAGAAATGGCTAAAACAGATCAATATCCAAGCTTCATACAGTATAACGCCTATGTATCAAACAAGATCCATAAGATGCGAATGAACTAACAGACTCCTAGCATAGTGATTGAAACGAATAATGTTTCAAACAAAAGTTCTAGCGCTTTCAGTTTAAGATATACATTTTCCTATGCTCCCGACCAGGATGAGAGAAATGATAAATACAGGGATCTTACATTAAAATTAGAACCAGTGTAGGATCTTTTTCGCTAGATGGGATTGAACGACAGATAGACCATGAATTGATCATTGATTAAAACAATACATAAACAAAACCTTCATGCTCTTATAAGCACCAACAGCCATGAAAATCAACTGAAGGTCCTTTCTGACCAATAGAAAACAGACACTTTCACAAAAAAAGGTTTTCAAACGGGGAGAATGAAAACCTTTAAATAACCAATTATAAACCTAAATTATGATAGTACAAATATAAAGATCTAAAATCATAAAAACAAAATATCTACTAAAATAGTAGACATTTTGTTTTCTTTCTGTTTTCATTCATTTACACGCATGCTGTTTTCGAGCTAAAAAGAACAAAAAGCTACGACAGACAGAATAAACGGTTTACATTAAAATATTATTTTCAGCAACAATAGGTTGCGGTAGCGAAGTCTCATCCAACATATCACGCATATCAATTTCGATCATTCGGCTAATTTGCGTAATCGGTATATCATTGGCACTACCTTCAAATGGGTTGACTGAGCTCTCTCCTATGGTATCCAAAACATGAAATGCCCATGCTACGATTGTAGAAAACAAAACATTAAGCCAAATGCTATATCCTTCCAGAAACGTCCCCTCGCCCAATTTATCATACTCCCGGAGCAAACCAAAAGGCAATAATAAAATAAACACAAACATCAGATAAGTCGTAACCGATGCGAAATTGCGCGGATAAGGAAAGTTTTTGATACGCTCGGCTTTTCCCTGATCATCGATCAGCCTGATGATCCCCTGTTGCAGCTCCAACCATTGAATATCATTGATATGCCCCTCTTTTTTTAGGGCTGCAACTTGTTCCGACTGTAATGCCAACAATTGGGTTGCCCTATTCTTTTTGGACAGAATATAAGTGAGTTCCTTTTCTTCCAGGTAGCCCCCCAACACTTCCTCCAACTTGCCATCCCATTCAGGAATACGATAATGTGTACGCAGAAATTCTTGATTGCTCTTACGGCTGGTATTTTCCCAATTACGTGGTTCCCTAAGTTGGTATCGCAATGCGGTAAGCCAGGCAAAGTGCCGGTAGAACACTTGTTTTACAATCGGATCCTGCTTTCCACCGGCTGTATCACGTACCAGAAATGCTAAATTACGACTGTCGTTAATCACGCTGCCATAGATCTGCCTCGCTTCCCAAATACGCCCATAACTCGCATTATTTTTAAATCCGACAATGAAAGCCAACCCTGTTCCCAACAGGGCAAGGGGTTGCCAGGGTAATGCAAGAAAATGCCAGCCAAAATAATATAAAGCGGTAGGGACTGTAGCTATTAAAAGTATCCACAAGGTATCGCGGAAAGTCCATTTGAAAAATTCCTGGGGACTGTATCTTCTTCCAGTATGCATAGTCTATTTGATAATATGTTCTCTTGAAAATACGAAATATTATGCATTAATCAACTGTCATTCATTAAGATCCACTGTCCTTCTACAGCATACTTTATTGAATACAGTTGTACCCGATTCAAGTATTATGATCTATCCGTATAACAGTATAGACGGTTGAAACAACCAATTGTCCCTGTCTTTTTCTTTCGTCCGATAGGATTATTCAGCTGTAAACAGGAACAGCTCGATGCTTGACCGGTATATATTGATCTTATCCTGTTATAAACTCAATCCCAGTGTAAACGCGACACCTTTTGATTGTAAGTCCACATTCCCATATCCTATTCCCGTTAGAGGTATCTTAACAAAAGGTTTTATGCCTATATTGATCTTGTTGCTGATTTTCTTTTCAATCGATATCGAAAAGTCTGCTACACCAAAAATATGCTGGTTCTCTCCATTGACCTCATAGCTTACACTTTTTTTATCTCCGTAACTGCTTTTGGCTTCATAGACTGCCCCCTTTTTGCCTCCATAACTAGCTTCACCTTCATAGTCAAATGTATATTTTTCCTTTAGCATAAAATAACTGGACAGACCAGCACTGACATTAAACTTTACCTTTTTACTTTTCAATACCGTATAATTTGCTGTCAGGGGGACATCGATCACATCACATACGGCACTGACCTGGCTAGGCAACTGTGTCAGTTGTGGTGGATTCGAAGGAGAATAAAAGCTGTATGCTGACTTATAATTCTTCTTGGCATAGATAGCGCCAACAGAAACACTCACCCCTTTAATTAGTGGATAGGAATAAGCCAAACCAACGTTCTGACTTAAGGAAGATTTACCAGCACCTTTTACACTCGTTAGATCAGGTCCTGCCAGAAGTGTTAACACCGACGGTTCTCTTTTTGGCACACTGGGCTCCTCAATCTGCTTCTGATTATACAACGCTGCTAACCGATCTCCTGTTGTTTCAACCGGATCTATGGATAAGTTAAAACGTGGTAGTTTCCCAACTTTAAATTTCATTTTCGGAACTGTAAAATCGGTTTTTGTATCGATCCGCCGCATGATACCATGATTTGTTTCTGGGAGCGCTGCTATCGTATTATTTTGTATCAGCTCCCCACCAGTTTTTTCCCCCAGACTAAAATCAATATCTTCTTTCAAGCCGGATTTTATATTTTCCGTTTTTCCCAGAGGTGTTCTCCGTGAAAGATCATGCTGAATAATCGTATCCCCTACCTGCTTCTCAGATTTATTTATAGCAGCGGATTGACCAGAATTATCCATTTTTTTGCTTTCTACTGGTAGATCCTTATTCCAAATAAAAAAAAGAGCGAGAACTGCGGCGGCTGCCGTAGATAATGCTATAAGGAAATACAATGTTGACTTTCTTTTATTTCGATCATTGTTCAATCGAGACTCCATCTCCTCCCAATGCGATTCATTAAAGTCAAAATTGGCTTCATCGAGACCTTCTCTAAAGATCTCATCAATCTTGTTCTTGTCCTTTTCCATTATGTATTCTCCCCAGTTTTACCTTTTGTCTCCTCTTGACTTTTCACCATTTCAGCAAGTCGTCCACGGGCCTTATGCAAATTGGATTTTGAAGTTCCAACCGCAATACCCAACATGTCACTGATCTCTTCATGTCCATACCCATCAATCGCATAAAGATTAAACACTGTACGATAGGCCGGCGGAAGCTGATGTATCATCAGTAGCAAATCCTCGTAATTCAATTTTTGAGTTATCGTATCATTATCGGCAATAGCATGTTCAACCACAGCAATATCGACCAGGTAACCCTGTCTAATTTTCGCGCGATAGAAATCTATTGCCGTGTTTGTCATGATTTTTTTTATCCAGGCAGATAAAGGCTTTTGATAATCATATTTGATTATATTTTTAAATACTTTAAAAAATCCCTCGTTTAAAATACCTATTGCATCTTCTTTATTATCGGCATATCGTAAACATATACCCAGTGCCAGCGCATAATATGTGGTATAAAGATCTTTTTGAGATCTACGGTCCTCATTTATGCATCCCTTAATAATATGGATAGATTTTTCGTCAACTTCTTTTATCGCCACTCGATATTGTTGCTTTTCTTTTGATAAATATAGTATAAAATGTAGTACGATGAGATAATAGGAAAGGTTGCCTGCAATTAAAAAAAATATTTTTTTAATTGCAGGCAACCTTTTCCAGAGCATGGTCGTAATGCCTAGTATCAACAATTAAAATTTAGTATTATGGAACTCAACCCAAAAAATGTAAAAACAGCCCTAGTGGCCGTCCTCATGTTATCCCTATTTTCGTCTTGTTCTAAAGATGACGATAAAGCTCCTGAGGATAAAAAGAAAGGAATACAGACAGCTGAAAATGTTCAATTTGGTACCATTCTGACTGATGCTAATGGGAAAACGCTCTATTTCTTTTCAAATGATACAAAAGGCCAGTCAACATGTACAGGAAATTGTCTATCCACATGGCCGGTTTATCATAACAATGAGACAAGTTCGGATATGAAGATCGATAAAAGTCTTCTAGGTGAAATTACGAGAGCTGATGGTAGCAAACAAAGTACTTACAAAGGTTGGCCACTATATTATTATGCTGGAGACAGCCAATCTGATGCCGTAAAAGGGGATGCTGTAAATAAAATCTGGTATGTCGCAAAGCCCGATTATCTGCTCATGGTTGCCAATGCACAACTTATCGGGCATGATGGGAAAAACTATTTGGGAGATTACACAGAAGGTACGGGCAGCACCTTGTATTTAACCGACGATAAAGGCCGAACACTTTATGCCTTTAACCCCGACAAATTCAATAAAAATACGTTTACCAAACCCGATTTCAGCAATGATGTGGTCTGGCCGATCTATCAAATGGACAAAGGAGCCTTACCGTCCCTCATAAAATCGGCAGATATTTCGGTTATCGATGTTTTTGGCAAAAAACAATTGACTTTCAAAGGATGGCCTATGTACTATTTTGGTCAAGATCAACAACGTGGTGACAACAAAGGAATTAGCTTTCCTCGCCCCGCAGTATGGCCAATCTTGAATGACAAAACAACTATTGCACCTGCTAGCTAAATTCTAGTTTATGAAGCTACAATGATTTATTCGAATACACGGCCAGGTGAACTGGGTCCGAAGCATTCGGACGAGTCCCTGAATAGCAATAGCAGATAAAAACATGTAAAAAATAAAGCTGATAGCTTCATCAACTTCGAGAAAAAAATGATACAGATGAAAAAACTAAAAATAGCTAGACCACTCATCCCGAACAATAAGTTCACGTTTACTATTGCGACTATTGTTGTAATAGCGATTGCACTTACAGGATGTACAAAAAAACAAGCCGAGGAATTATCTCCTGAACCTCCGGGGCCGGAAGAAGTCACCGTGAACAATGTATCCTATACAAATTTTGCAAAAGCACTTTTTGAAACCAAATGCAGGTCATGCCATACCGCAGGACGACCTGCCAGTGCACGTTGGGAATTTAACGGATATAACTCGGTCAAAGATCATATTACAAAAATTAACAACGTCGTATTGGTGACCAAAACGATGCCCATCGGGGGCACCTTGACAGCCAAAGAAATAGAATTGCTGGATGCCTGGATCAAACGCAATACGCCGGAAAACTAATGCAAAACTCATATGAATAAGATACATATATACAGTATACTCCTGTTTTTGCTCGGGAGTAAGGCGACATTTGCTCAGCAGACAAATTCCTTAGTCTCCAAAGCTGCAACTATTTCTTTTTTCAGCAGCGCCCCCCTGGAAGATATAGAAGCGAAAAGCAGTTTAGCGGGGTCCGCCCTAAATATCAAAACAGGAGAGATTATCTTTCGGGTAAAAATTACTTCATTCCAATTTGATAAAAAACTGATGCAGGAGCATTTTAATGAAAACTATATGGAGAGCGATAAATATCCGCTCTCTGAATTTAAAGGTAAGATCGATGAATGTGAAAAATTAGCCAAAGACGGCACCTACAAATTGAATGTTTCAGGTACTTTACAAATCCATGGTGTCGGTAAACCCTATTCTACCGCTGCGATTTTCAATGTGAAGAATGGTGCAATAAAAGCTATCGCAGCCTTTGATGTCAGACTGGCAGACCATAAAATCAGTATTCCCTCAATCGTCGGAAAGAAAATTGCAGAGGTCGTGAAAGTAAAAATAGAAGCTGCTTATAACTAATAATTATTCCATTCAATTATGAAAAGTATACTAGGCATAGTGCTATCTATTATTTCGCTGAAAGTAGTTGCACAGGAAGATCTCGATAAAATGATCAAGCTTGAAGGGCCAAAGAACGAAAAAGTTACTGCGACATTTAAATCGGGCAACTTAATAAATCTAAAAACTACTGAAACCATTCATCGAAATGAAATGGACTTCAGAGTAGATCACCGGTTTGGAGATATTGGAGGAAGTGCCGGTGGAGCGAAAAATTTCTTCGGTCTTGACAATTCAACAGATATCAGGATCGGTTTTGATTATGGTTTAACAGATAATATCAACATTGGAATCGCTAGAGCGAAAGGCGCCACAGAAGTCAGACAGCTCTATGAAGGTAATATCAAATACCGCTTTGTTGAACAGACTATAGACAATAGTGTGCCTGTTTCGATCGCCTTTTTTGGAAGCACAGTCGTATCCGCGATGGAGGCTTCGGAAGAAAAACATTCGCTGGCAAGTTTCGAACGATTCAGCGACCGTCTGAGCTATGTGACGCAATTGATAATTGCCAGAAAATTCAGTTCGAATTTTTCTCTTACGGTTGTCCCTTCCTACCTTCACCGTAATTATACAGCCTATAATGACCAGAATAATATGTTTGCAATCGGTATTGGTGGTAGGGCGAAAGTCAGTAAACGGATAGCATTCGTTGCCGACTATTTTCTTCCCTTCCGTCAATCCTCGAAAAAGAAATACCGCGAAGAGCTAACTGGCCAACGCTACTACAATGCTTTAGGAGTTGGTTTGGAAATGGACACAGGTGGGCATATTTTTCATCTCAATTTTACAAATGCTACAGCGATACAAGAATCACAGTTTATCAGCGAGACCAACAGTTCATGGCGGAAAGGGCAATTTAGATGGGGATTTAGTATTGCAAGACGTTTTAATTTTAACAAAAAAGAGAAAGGATAAAATCGGTAAACACGCTGTACTATTGTCTGCCATCAACGACATTAGTTTAAAGCTGAAATATTATCCCCCAGACGATAGCGATCTAGGGGATAATATCAATTAGAAACTATTCGACTATTCAATGCAGATGAGAGGCATTCCTTTGAACAGCTACTTAAATATTTTTAAGTGTGGTGTACCATTGGTAGCCACCATTTAGTCTGATTTTTATTTTCTCGGGTTTCGCAGAGCGTATGGTATACTTGATCAATTTACTGTCTTTCCATTTCATGTCGACCGTGTAATTGCCTCTCGCTTTGAGCCCTTTCACTTCGCCATTTTTCCATGCATCGGGCAAAGCAGGCAACAGATCTATACAGCCATCGTGACTCTGCAAAAGCATTTCCGCAATACCAGCTGTAGCGCCGAAATTGCCATCGATCTGAAAGGGAGGATGTGCAGAAAATAGATTCGGATAAACACCTCCACCACCTCCCATATTATTAGGGTCAGCTACGGGTTTTAGCATTTCCCGGATCAATTTGAACGCTCTGTTTCCATTATGGAGTCTTGCCCAAAACAAGGTCTTATAAGCGATAGACCAGCTCGTACTATTATCTCCTCTTACCTCAAGCGTCTTCTTTGCAGCTTCCGCAAGTTCGGGAGTAGATAAAGGCGTGATTAATGGTGCTGGATAAACCCCATATAAATGGGAAACATGGCGATGGGTCGGTTCGATCTCCTTATAATCCTGCAACCACTCCTGTATACGTCCATCTTTGCTGATCACTCCAGAAGGAGGTATCGCCTGTAGCAAATTTTCCAAATCCTGTCTAAACGCATGATCAATTTTCAGCTTTTTAGAGGCTGTGATCACATTAGTAAACAGCTCCCGCACAATCTGATTATCAATGGTTGGTCCCATACAGATGCTCGCTGTCTTTCCGTTAGCCATATAGAAAGTGTTCTCCGGCGAAACTGAAGGGGAAGTAACCATCCAACCTGTTTTAGGGTCTTTCACTAACACGCTTTTATAAAATTCCGCAGAACCTTTCAGCACAGTATAGATATCTTTTAGATAGTTTAAATCATTTGTAAACGCATAATGACCCCATAAATTGCTACATAGCCATCCTGAACCCGCATTTGATGCTCCCCATGACGCACTCTCGCCGGGCTCTGTAAATCCCCAGACATTGGTAATGACATGCGCAATCCAGCCATCAGCATTATAGTAAGCCTTGGCGGTTTTCTTTCCCGGTTCAACGAGACTTTTCACCAATTCAGCAAGTGGCAGATTCAGCTCAGATAGATTGACCACCTCTAGCGGCCAATGATTCATCTGTACATTCACATCCAGGTGATAATCCCCATTCCATGGTGTGTTGATCTCCTGTGCCCACAGCCCCTGTAAATTGGGGGGCAGCAATCCTACCCGGGTGCTGCTGATGCTCAGGTATCTCCCATACTGAAAAAACAAAGTGGCAAGTGACGGATCATTATTGAAATTGTTGTAGAAATTGGCTATCCGACGGTCTGTTGGCAAATCTGCAGCTGTCCCTTCCCCAAGATCAATATAAGCGCGTCTAAAGAGTTTGCTGAATGCAGCTATATGACTGCGTTTTTGCAGATCATAACTTTTTTTCATCGCTGCGGACAAAAACTGACCTGTCTTTTCTTCAAAGGCAAAGCCCTTGAAATCAGTTCCAGCAGAGACGTAAATCAACACCTCAGTAGCATCCTCAATAACCAGATTATTATTTTCCGGACGGATAGTTCCGTCTTTCAATTTCGCCTGTACCCGAGCCAGATACTTCATCCCCTTACCATCGGTACCATTATTGAGCTGGCCGGACATCTGCAATTCGTTGCCCACCGTATTAACCTGATAACGCTCAGGTCTATTCATCGCAATACGACAATTGAGCTGTCTGGGCTTGTCTGCTGTCAACCGAATGACATCGACATCATCGTCAAAACTTGTAAAATACTCTCGTTTATAATTTACACCATTACGTGTAAATGTACAGTTCGCAATGGCTTGGTCCAATAGGAGCTCGCGACGGTAGTTCTCAACTTTTTGTACCTCTCCATGATCCCCCTTATAGGTGAAATCGATTTGCAATGCACCCATTGTTTGAAATTTACCCCACCTTTCTCCTGCTGAGCCTTCGCCTTTACAGACAAAATTGCTGTTTACCAATGCTTGCGCCTCATCATTTTTGCCCTGTAAAATAAGTTGCCGGATAGCCGGAAGACTTTTATAGGCCTCATAATTATTGGCATCCTGTGGACTTCCAGACCATAAAGTAATATCGTTCAAGACTATGCGCTCCTTTATAATACCACCATCAGGTGTCATTCCCAATCTGCCATTGCCCAGCGGTAATGTGGCCTCCCAAATTTCCGCTGGTTTATCATACCACAATTTTAAGGGCTTTTGCTGGGCAGATACAGTTGTAAGAGCGAAGCAGCAAAAATAAAATACAGTTAACAGTTTCTTCATGATATATAGTGTTTCAGATCCCTCATTTTGTTGTAAAAAGCTAGTTAATCTCCATAAACCTTAAATTCATAGATATTGGCAATAGTCTTGTCTTTTGCAGGTAAAACTGTCAATCGTACCCATCTTGCTTTGATATTGCCCTCATCAACAAAACAAGGAATAGATATTTTAGCGTTGTTGGTTTTATCTGCAAAAACAGACCATTTTACATTATCGGCGGAATACTCAATTTTGTATTGTGCACCTTTCTCTACGAAATCCGTAAAGGTTTCACATCTTTTGATTTTCTGTACAGCACCAAGATCTACAACCAGATGCTGCTCGGTACCATCAGCTTTTGGACTCCACTTGGAAAGACTATTGCCATCAAATGCACCAATCAAGCTATGTCCTACCGGATCAGCAGGTGATGTAGCAGGCATCCATCCGGACAGCAATTGACCTGAGGCCGGAGTGTAATTGAGGACAAGGTTGTCGAATCCAGCAAAATTAAAGCCCGATACGTAACCTGCCGCGCCAATTGAATAGGTATCATCCTGTACGTCAACAACGAGTTGGCCGTCTATGTAACCTTTGATATTGCTTCCTTTTCCGGTCAGCTTCAATTTATGCCATTTACTGGCATCCACATTTCCACTTGCAAGTATATTTTTCTTTGTCTGAAGTTTCCATGTGCCATCTTTATAGATATTAAAACGATAGCCGAATGGAATATTTGATTGGTTAGCTTTATCGTAGGCTCCTCTCAAAATTAGCCCGGCATAACCTACTCCATTAAAGGCATCATTTTCTACAAAAACATCAGAGGATATCTCGCCCTGCTCCCATTCCGTATTTTGTGCAACAAACGTATAGGCACATTCATCCGGAATCCAGTGCGTGATATCGTTTACGAGCAGTTGTCTTAAGTATTTATTATTCCCTTCAGATTGCGCCAATTCAAAAGCACCCGAGTTGTCATAAAAGTATTTTGGCGAAAGCGGAGCTCTTTCTAAAGAGTAATTATCAAAATTATCACTGTACTTTGTTGGGAAGGCTTTTTCTTTAGGAATATTGTGCGCTCCCTTTTGCTGACCTGTCGTCGTCGTAATTGTATAAATACTCTCCGGATCAACAGCTAATGTAACTTCTCCGTTGACTACTGAAACATCTTCCTGTTGTACAAACTGGTTTTTGCTGTCCGACTTCCACACATGCAGCTTGTCCTTAGGAAGATCAGCGATATTGAATGTTAATTTCTGCTCCTCTGAACCACTGACCACGACTATACTATAGTCATTGCTGCCATCCATATTTTTATAAGTACAATAAGCACCGTCACCACTGAATTCACCGCAGCCGCTATCTAGGTATTTCCATCCCGGTTTGGCAAACTGGTTAAAATGTGCTACTGCCCAGATCGTTGGCCACACCTCATAATATCCTGACCAAGGTGTAGTCCCTTTCATCAAACCTACATTCGAAAAACAGGAAATATCGGGCATTGAAGCAATCGGACACCACATATTTACTTTCACAATTTTCCATTTGATGTAACACCTTAAAATGTTTTTGGCTAAATAGGTCGTATTTCTCCATGATGCTCCGGGCAATGAAAAGTCTTCACCAGACCATAAGGGTAATTCTGTCAAAACCGAATTCGGATTTGGTTCCTCACCTCTATGTCCCCACATATAGGAGTCCGGATAATGATAGCTGATCGATGAAATTGTATTTCTGAACACCGAGTCTTTGACCAACAGATCACTAATCTCCCATGCTTTGCCAGCACCTTCGGGTGCATTTATTTTAATATCTTTAAAGCCATTTCGATCGAGTGTAGGTCTTAAAACATTGACAATCCAATCTCTGTTATAATCGCGTTCATTCCAACAACCTGAAATATACTTCATCTTGAGTCCCCAGTGTTTTGCACCTTCAATAAACTTGACCAAGTAGTCTGCGTTATCCTGTGACCATACCCCTTTAAACCATCCGGGCATACTCCATTCTAGGGCGTCAAGTTCTATATTCGGATTTCGATTTGCTGCTTCACGCATTAGCCAGTACTCAAATCCACGATTATAATGAGGCTTTTCCATTTCTGCCCTTGTTCGTGCAAAACTAGGCTCCGAGCCACAGGTTGTATTACCATCTCCCCCAATTTCTGTCTTAAGGTAAGTAAAGCCAGCACCGAAATTTGGTTTGAACAGGTAATCTAATATATCGCTTTTGGATTTATCGGCATAATCTATTAACAGCCTTGAGGAGGAGCCTGCACTGACAGCGCCGACCCCGTCAAAAAGCCGTCCGCTACCTTTTCCGTCGACCTTAATTAGTTTAGATGAACCAGCATTCGTCTGTGCTAAAGCGGCACTGACTGCAAGAGCTAAGTAAAGTGTTGTAAGTGTGTTTTTAAACATAGTTGGTTTCATTGTATTACCTGTTTGAATTTTATGTAAGTTTCAGGGCAAAATCTGACGGTTTCACCCTGAATATTCTTGTAATAGCGCATGCTAAAAAATGGTTATTATTTTGAGACCCGATCACTTGTCCAGAATGTCAATTCACCCATTGTGATAAATGTGCCTCCGCCCCAAGTGTCCAGTACTTTAATTCGGATATATCGCGCTTTAGGCGTTTCCGGTGGAAGTTTAAATTCTTCGCCTGCTTTTGCATAGTTGATATCACCTTCTGTTGTTTGTCCGACCGGTAATCCTGAGGGTTTTATGGATTGACATTCGGCCAGTTTTGTCCAGCTTGCCCAAGAACCATCCGAAGCAGGATTATTGCTGCCCCAGATTTCGAATTTCTTCACATTCTCAGCCCTAAAGATACGGTCTGCAGCCTGCCAGGTTCTAAAGCGGCTGATAGAAACAGATTCCCCCATATCAAAAGTAAACCATTGTGAAGGACCCTCAGTGGACGCGAAGCCTGTACCATCGTAGTTTTTATTCCAAAGATATTCCATCAGCCAACCCCAATTATCCCGAACATCTGTAGGAAGCGAATAGACCTTAAAGTTTGCCTTATCTACTTCTCGCTCAAATACTGGAAGTGCTACCTCACTCGGTGTTATAGAGAACTCATCTATTGCCTTGGGTTCGGGTAAAAATATAGATTTGTAAATAAGCTTAGTACCGTTCTTAAAGCCCGAAATCTCTGTTTTTAAACTTCCTCCCGGAATCACCACGGTTTGGGTAGTACCAGTTTCAGTAGTATATTTTAACTCAATGGACTTTTCACCCTCCAATGGAGAATTCCAGTCAATAAAGAGCTTGCTTCCATCCAATGAATAACTTAGCGTTTTCAACGTTCGGTTAGATAATACCTTTAGGTAATTATCCCCATACACCATACCAGTTCCTTGTTTTACTATTGATTTAGCTTTAGGCCCGGTGTATGTATATACATCAAAAGAATAGGTACCCTGAGAAAGATTATTAATCAACAGATCAACAGTATCTTTGCCAGTTGTTTTTATAACGTCTACTTCTGTCGAGTCTGCATGATTATTCCAGAAGGCCTTAACTTTGGTTATCAGTGGATCATTTCCCAAAACAACTTGTAATTTAATTCTGTTATTACCACCATGGACGAGCACAGTATCTGCTCTCCCTGGGTAGTAAATTTCGCCATCCTTTGTAATTTTTTTATACGCATCTTCTTTGGTACAGGAACTCATATATAATCCTACAGTGACAAGGAAGAAACAAGTCAGATATTTAGTCATTTTCATATTTTAACTATTAATTATTATTACACTAAATTTCTATTGTGGATTCCCCCACAGCGCTAATTCTGTAAAATTCACATAAACTCCATCTGACCAATTCCGCAAGGTTTTAAAGCGGATATACCTTACTGCGGGAGCATCTACAGGAATGCTGATGGTCTCCCCCTCTAGTGCAGCTTCAATATCAGCATTAGAATTCTGTCCCGGTGGCAAACCTGATGGTTTTATCTGTTCGTGTTCGGCTAATAATATCCAGTTGGTGAAACTGCCATCAGGGCTCGGATTGTTGGAACCCCATATTTCCACTTTTCTTGGATTATGAAGATGAAAATACCACCCTTGTCTCATAAACCAGACTAAACGGCTCAACTTAGCAGTTTGCCCCATATCAAAGGTAAACCATTGTGGCATACTTACCGGGTCAATGGTATGATAAGCTGTTTTATTACTTACATCACCATCAAAAAGATATTCGACTTCATTTCCAGGATAATTTTTCGCATCTGTACCATTAATATTTAATCCTTTCATTTTTGTTCTATCCAATTGTGCTTCAAAGAAAGGCTTTAAAGTTACATAGGTAGTATCGGATAAATTACCCCAACGATCCCGTACCATCAATCCAAATCGGGTTTCTATTGCAGCGAGATTTCTTGCACCGAAAGTTCCTGTTTTTAGCTTCGTATTCAGCGTTTTCAATGGCGCAAAATTGCCCAGTTTATCATTTGCTAAAATAACTATGGCTACATCCGATTCAGTCACATTCTGATAACCAACATCCAACCCTCCAAAAGCAGCACTAGCTACTAGTTTTTGTTTAACAAGCTCAAAAGGTGGTGTTTTGGGGTGCACTTTTACAAGCAATGGTACAGAGACATTTTCACTTTTATCCACGGCATATAACCTTGCTTCGTAAACATCCGTATCGGCAAACCCTTGTAAAACAACACTATCCAAATACCTACTAACCTTGGTGTTCCGAACGATCCCTTGTTTCGTCGTATACTCGGCCCTTATATACAACAAATCATCATCTTGTGGCAAGCTATAGGTTATTTTGGCCGCCCCATTTAAATTTTCCACCTGCGCGTTGCTCACAGGCCCTGGAGCCTGCTTATCACTTTTATCCATTGTCCCCACCTCCGTTTTACGACAGGATCCGATCGTTCCGACGAACAACAATCCTGCATATAACATATATATTAATCGATTCATTTTTGTTCTTTTCTAATGATTGATTTTGAATAGTAAGTTTTACCTAGCTTTTGTTACCAGCCTCCATTTTGAACCAGATTCGGATTTACTAGGATATTATCGTCTTTTATCGGCCAAAAATAATCCCTCGGACTGTTAAAACTTTGATTGAATAATAATATCCTTCGGTTATAATCGGCATATTCTGACCGAATCACATCCCAGCCATAAATGGGCTGGTTCAGAATCTCTCCAGCCTTTTTCCAGCGTCTGAGATCCCAGAAGCGGCTGCCCTCAAAGGCCATTTCAATTAGACGTTCCTGTTGTACAATCTCTCTTAAACCATTTTTATCGGCGTATTTATTTGGATTCTTAGAAAAGTTAGTCCAAGAAGACTCAACGGATTTAAGCCCCGCCCGGTCTCTTACCATGTTAAGGTATTCTAATGCAAGCGCCTTATCGTCTGTCTCATTTAATGCTTCAGCATAGAGCAAATAAAGATCCCCTAGCCGCACCACAGGCCATGGATAGCGTTCAACAACTACATTTATCGGAGTTGCAACCATTTTCCAGTTCACCAGTTTCTTGGTATAATAACCTGTTACCGAATAAATACGGGTTTGTTTTTTCCCAGAATGTTGTCCTGATTTGGCCTTAATGTTAAAATTTGCATTTTCCATATACCATGTCGATCCATCAAATGCCATATCCGCATAAAAGCGAGGCTCTCTGTCAAAATGCAGACTAACAGACTGATAACCATTCTGTATCCCAAGATTTGCAGCTGTTGCAGTCCGCAGTTGGAATCTATTGGCATAGTCCCAGGTTTTATCTTCTGTAATAGGTACACCATTTTCTGTATAAAATAATTCAGCCATTTTCAAGGTAGGTGCGAGTTGCCCCTTTAAGCTTGGATTAGCTACATTTGGATCTAGTTGTGGACTGGCATAGAGTTGTAAGGTCCAGGTGTCATCTGGCTTAGTCGTTGTCCCCCAAATCAGCTCTGTATTCCATCTTTCACATACAGCGTTACGGATGCTCATTTCCGTTTTCGTGAAATCATCTACCGGCTTTCCCGGTGAATTAAAGCGATACAAATCTATATCCGCTTTTTTAGCTGCCGCGATGGCTAGTTTACATGCCTCTGCTGCTCGTTCCCATTTTTTCTGATCATAGGTTGCATTAAATAATGCTCTTCCATCCCGATTCTTGATATTGGCAAAATCTGGATTTCCATTGAACAAAGGACTTGCCGCAGTAACAAGTACTCTGGCTTTAATTGCCAGGGCGATAGGTTTGGTTATTCTACCCAGTTCTGTACTTTGGTCTAATATTTTTTCCGGTAGCCCCACACTTCCCTCACCTGCAGCAGCCTCATCGAGTAGATTAACAATATAGTTTACAACGGAGTCTGTAGACTGTCGGCTTACCTTTACCTCATCCGGCAAGGCATTAATTGGCAAATTTTTATCAACAACCGGAATAGGACCATACATTCTGAATAAATACCAGTGAAAATAAGCCTTCAAAAATTTGGCTTCAGCAATCCAGCGGTCTTTCATATATGGCTCCACGTCTTTAACCCTATCAACATTTTCTAAAAATATATTACAGTTCCGAATACCATTCCACATGGATTTACCGTCAAAACTATCCCAATAATTCATTTCGGGCTTATTTCTATTTTGAAGTCCTCTAGCAATATTATACGGAGATAAGGTCGAATAATCTTCTCCGGTGGGCATTGGCCAATAAATCCAAAACTCGTCTCCAGTGTTCATACCTGGATTCATTTCCGGATGGCCTTCCCGAGGCAGACCATCATAACAGGTAAATAAAAACTTCTCTGCTTCATTGCGGTTGGCAAAAGCGTGATCAATGGTAGAGACATTGTCTGGAACCACATCAAGAAAATTTTTCTTACAGGAATTCATCATAAATAACAGCAAAGCCGCCGAAAGAGTAAAACAAATCGTATATCTTTTCATATTGAATTTCTTTTTTTGTGTTAGAATTGGACGTTTAATCCGAAATTGTATACTTTTTGAAGCGGATATCTTAGACCATTCCCCCCCATCTCTGGATCCCAGAGATCAAAACTACTTTTGACGAACAGGTTACTGGCATTTAGATAAAGTCTGATTGGTCCCACTCCCATTTTATCAAGCATCTTGCTCGAGAGATTATAGCCCAATTCCACTGTTTTTAGCCGTAAAAACGAACCTTTACGCATCCACCAGCTGGAAGATTCAAGATTATTCCGGTTCAGATTCGGGCTTAAGCGAGGCCAAAAGGCATATATATTACCGTTCTCCTCGGACCAGTGATCATCGGCAATAGCTTGTAACAAACCATGTTGATAGGCACCATTCATAACAAAAGGACTGGTTTTATCGGGGTCGATCCAGAAAGAAGACCGGCCGGACCCCTGAAAGAATCCACTAAGATCAAAGTTCTTATAGCCTACTGACAATCCAAAACCATAAATAATTTCAGGTACCGTCGGCAAGCCCAATGGGACATAGTCCTGTGATGTGATAATTCCATCTCCGTTCATATCTCGATATTTAATATCGCCTCCCATGACCTCACCGAAAGTCTGAACAGGAGAATTTTTCACCTCTTCATTATCGACAAATAGCCGCTCAGCGATCAGCCCATACCCTTGACTAAGAGAACGACCGACCTTAGAAAGATAAGCTAAATTGGATGGGTAATTAGGTTCTTCATTTACAATCAATTTGCTGGTTGCATAGGTAAACGTTCCTCTAGCCTGTATCCACATATCACCAAAATTCTTACTGTAATCTATAGAAAGGTCGATACCTTTTCCTTCAGCCTCCCCCACATTAGCCCGTATGCCTGCAGATAATCCCATTGTTGTAGGAATATAAGACCTATTCATTAGAATATTATTTCTACGTGTCTTGTAGGCATCCAAAATAATATTGACACTGTTAAACAGACTGATATCCATCCCTAGGTTGACCGTCGACGCTTGTTCCCAGGTAATCGCTTCGTTTGCGTATCTGGAAATTGTCACCCCCGGTTTACTATATATATAATTTGTACCAAAAGCTGATCCGTGACTACCATCTTTTAGATTCACATCTGATAAATAAAAGAAACGATCATCTGGATCACCAATCTGATCATTACCGATCAAACCGTAAGTTGCTCTAAATTTTAGTTTCGTTATAGTCTGTCTTAATGGTCTAAAAAACTCCTCATTCGATGCATTCCAGGCAGCCCCAATTGAAGGGAAGAAGCCATAACGATGATTCTTTGCAAAACGTTCAGAACCATTTAGTCCAAAATTTGCTTCAAACAGATATCTGTTATCGTAGCCATACGTAAATCTCCCCGATAGTCCCTGATTTCTATAAGGGAGAGAAGTCTGAAGCTTATCTGCATCACCAGTTACAAAACTCCGTAGTTGGGTAACCAACAAACCTCCTACACTATGTTTTTCGGAGAAGGTGTGATTGTAGTTAATAGCAGCCTCCAGATAAGAAACTGTATTTGCAACTTTAGCTCCTCGCTTAAAATCCAAATACTCCGTGGCATCTTTCTCATTGAGCAATTCCAATGAATATTTGTCACCTTCTGTACTAGTTGCATTTGCCCGATAATAAAAAGGAGTATATCTCCTACTCAGATCAAAATAAGAATAGCGCTGTGTATAAGCCATAAGCCTTGCACTCAGGCCTTCTGTAAGGAATTTAAAATCTTGCTTAATTTCAAGTTGTACATTTAATGTTGATGAATTTGATTGCTGAAATCCTGAAACCATTTCTGCATACGGATTGAAATACATCGCCTCCGTCTGCCCGTTGATTCTGGCATTCCCAAATAATGGATGTTCGGCATAAGGCATATCAGATGCCGGAAAAACAGCCGGAAAATTAACAGGATTTGCAGCTATTGCTCCCTGAAAGATATTTCCCCCTCCACCAATTGGTCCTTGATAGTCATCAAAGCTTCCCGAAGTTCGTACAATTCCCTCTGTTGTAGGTGTCAGTTTAACATTGACATTTGAACGGATCTGATAACTTTTCAGGTTAATATTATTATCGAATTTATTTCCATGGTCAGACTTTAACACACCATTATCTACGTTATAAGTTCCTGCAATATAAAATTGTGCGTTTTTCCCCCCACCACTCATATTCATATTAAATCGCTGGTTGATCGTGTAATCTTTGATCAACAAACCAATCCAGTCATTATTGGGGTAAAGAAAAGGGTTTTCCCCTGCTATTGTGCGATCTATCTTATTCTGGCTGTAAGGTAGGTCTTCAAGTGCATTTCTAGTCAATACAGCTTCATTCGCCAGCTTCATATAGGTGATATTGTCCGCCAATTTGAAATTTTGTGTATTCGATGAAATCGAATTCTCTGCCCTCACATTGAATTTTGTTTTTCCTGTGATACCGGATTTCGTAGTCACCAACACCACACCATTAGCTCCCCTAGCCCCATACAGCGACGATGCTGCTGCATCTTTTAAGACGGAAAAACCGGAGATATCATCGGGTTGTAATCTCGCCAATGCGTTAGAAGTGGATTCCATACCATCAATCAAAATCAATGGATCTACCTTCCCACTTCCAAATGTCGTGATCCCGCGAATAAAAAACTGTGCATTATCAGCGCCGGGTTCACCGCTCCGTTGAAAGGCTACAACGCCAGACAGCCTTCCCGCAAGCATCGTTGTCAGATTGCTGGTCGGTCCTTTCAATTCTTTCGGATTAATTGTTGTAATGGAACTGACCATACTCTCTTTTTTCTGATGACCATAAGCGACTACAACCACCTCATCCAGTTCGCTCTTATCTTCTGTTAACTGCACATCTATCTGTTGAAGCCCATCAATCGGCACTTCCTTTTTTGCATAACCAACGATAGAGAAAACAAGAATTCCCTTAGGATTCGACACTTTGAGACTATAATTCCCCTCAACGTCTGTCGTAGTTCCATTGCTTGTCCCCTTTTCCACAACAGAAACTCCCTGTAATTTTTTATCCCCTTCCCCTGAAACAATACCTTTAATCGAATGCTGAATGATCCGGTTCTCTTTACTTTTGGAGATAATAATCATTCTTTCCTCTATCGCATACTCCAGCCCTAAGTTAGCTGTAACTTCCTTCAACGCCTCGTCAACTGTGGCATTCTTAACTCGAAAATTTGTCTTTTTTAACGGGTTGATCAAATCTATATTATAGAACATGTCGTACCCAGATTGTTTCTTGATCTCTTTCAGCACAGTTTCTACAGCTGCATTTTTCAGCTCGGGATTGATACGTTGGCCATAGCCCTCCGCAAATGCCGAAATTGAAAATAAAAATGTAATTACAAATGTTAGCTTCATTATGATTAGATGCTTGCGAGTACATATTACAATCCCAAATAGGCGCTGTAATAAACAATACAAATGCTTGTATTGAACTTTTAAATTCATACTTTTGTGATGTTAGGTTTTTAGAAAATTTTGTATTACCCTAATGTTCGCCGACGGTATGGCAGTACTGTCGGTTTTTTTTGATTAAGTTTCTTTCCCCATTTATTTTTCAAATTTTAGTGTAGTTCCCGTTCGGTTAATCTTGATATTTGCTGTGCGCGCGATCACATTCAGCGCTTTGTCCAGCTCATAATTTCTTGGTATAGTTCCACTAAACGTAAGTGCAGGAAGGGTTTCAAGATCCACATCAATATTGTACCATCTGGCGAAATCCTTCATAATTTCCTTTAATGTTGCATTATCATAAACAAATACACCATTCTTCCAGCCCAATACCTGCTCCTCGTTTTCAGTCTTATCTTGTTTCAAAGCTTTGGATTTTTTATCGAGGACAATTTGTTCACCAGGTTTAAGGATATACTCCTTCTGGGGTGATGATCCGATCAGATTCTGTACAGACACTTTACCATGAAACAAAGTGGTTTTAGTCGTTTGTTCATTTTCATAATTGTTGACATTAAACTTGGTTCCGTATACCTTAATCCGTTGATCGTGTGTTTTAACTATAAATGGCTTACGCTTATTGGTTTCTACGTCAAAAAATCCCTCTCCTTGAAGTTCGACCTCCCGTTGATCCTCTGCATAAAAAAGTGGAAATTTAAGTTGAGAATCAGAATTTAGAACCACAACACTACCATCAGTAAGATAAATGCGAGATTGTCTGCCTTTGGCTGTCCGGATTGTTTGATAAATGACTTGAGGCTTAAGATTAGGCATACTATCCAGTACTTTAACATGGATATCCCCTAAACTATCCTGTAGAATCACAGTTCCATTTTCCCGCAATAACTCAACATTGGAAGTACCATCCAGCTTTATCTCTTTACCATTACTTGTTATCAATGTGCTTCGGTTATCTGCTATTCTTATACCGCCAGACTCATCGTCAACACGTGTGTACCATAGCACTGAAATTGCACAGATTATTGAAGCTGCAGCAGCAATTGATATCCATGCGAATAGTTTCTTGTTGTTCTTTTTTCGGTTCTGATAAAAATATTCACGGTCGAAATATTCATCAAGCTGCTGAATAGCCATTCTAGCCTGATCATCTAACTCAATTTCCTCTTCATGCTCCAAATCTTCCAAAATCAGTTCCTTGAGAAGTTTTGCATACTCCTTCTGGCGCATGTAATGCATTAACAAATGGATTTCTTCATCCGTGCACTGTTTAGCAAGATATCTTCTATATAAGTTTATTAATTTGGTTTGTTCCACAGTATAATTGGTCTTACTTTAACTCTATATACGTAAGCCAAAAAAATATCAACTATGCCAAATAAAAAAAAATTGAAATACCTGCAAATATATCCTACGTCTTGCTCCTCTTGAGATCCCTAAGGGATATTTACCAATTTTAATATATAATGATTTGTAGCAGGACTGTGCTGATGTAGGTGAGAAATACAAGCTGGTGTTCCGCAAATAATATTACAAGAAAACAAAAGTAGTTGCGATTCTTAAGTGGGAAATATAGGGCGATATTGTAAATAATATTATAAAAAACAGTGGTTTCAGTTCCTAGGTGAGAAATGTAGGGTAGTATTCTGCGAATAGCATCATAAGAAAACAACAGTAGTTCCAATTCCAATGCGATTTAATGATACCAGTAGCTTTAACAATATGATTGTTGATTGTCGCTGTAGAAATATTCAACAATTTGGACACCTCATCATAGCTTCGGCCTTCGAGTTTACAGAGTACATATACTTCCCGACATCGTTCGGGAATAATGTCCAAGATATCATTGAGGTATTTCTCCATTTCTTTATAAGAGACCTCCGCTTCAATATCATTTACACATTTGCCTTTGGATAGAATCATCAACTGTTCACTCTTAGCTTGATCCGAAGCAATTTTCCGAAAATAGTCGTAAACTGTGCTCTGTGCAATTGTATAGAGATAGGATTTAAAATTTTTTGAAACATCAATCTGTGCTCTATTCTGCCAGACCTTTACAAATACGTCCTGAACGATATCCTGTGCAAACTCCACCGATCTTACCTGCTTTAATATACGGCCAAAGATCTGTGCTCTATAGCCGTAATAGAGTTTCTCGAATGCCTGTTGATTTCCCTCAGCCAGTTGTAAGAGCAATATCGCGTTGTCCTCTAAACTCATAATTCTATTTCTATCGAAGTTCAATAATCCATGGTTTTTCAATTGCATTACGATGTGCGGAAAAATAATTCATACTTTCTTCACATGTGCTTTTCTAGGTACTTGACGAGTTGAAAATGGCAGCAAAATTTCGTTGGGCCACCTGACAGTCGCCTGACAATTGATCTTTAAACAAAAGAAATAATATAAATTAAATCAGAGATGTATAAAACACGCAAAAACATGTAAAATATTACGATATAACCGATGTGTTTTTCTTTTTAAAAAAAGGAAGTGTCAAATCGGTACATGCCTTACAAAATGAGTGTACTATTTTTCTCAGAGCACGAGCTGTTTCACTTCGAGAATAGTATCATGAAAATAGGTTTGCAATTGAGCCTGCCGCGTCGAAATGTTGAAGGTAAAAAGCTCAAAACTGGCACGAAATTCGATATCATTTGACCAGACATAATTAATTAAATACTTAAAAAAACATAAAAACTACAAAATCATTTTGAGTTGTAAACTAATCTAAAACCTATGATCGTATCATTAAGTACTTATTTAATTATTATTGGAATATTTTGTCTTTTAATAGTTATCAAACCCTTATATACCCGATTTATCAAAAAAGAGGAAAGTAAAAATGATGCCGTATTGTTACTGCTTCTCCTAACTATTCCGATCAATTGGTTTACACCAACGATCTTAACAGTTACAGACTGCAATAATTACACAAAAGAGGTTGTGCTGTTCCCAACAACAAAAGATGGCTTTAAAATTAACTATGGAAGGGCGACTTATATCTTGAATAAATCGGATCGGAATTTAACGTTTGAATATTACTATTATGGAGATAACACACCAGCCAAAGGAGAGGAAAACAAGGAAATTGAACCGAAGCAAAATGCGAAAGTAAATGTTATTTCGATCGATTATATCCTCTCAGAACCCGCCGAGAGTGTATCCACAAAATCGGCCGGTGCGACAAAAACTGTATTGAGATGTAAATAAATAGGATACAGCGCATTCGTTATTCTTGCTGTATCCAGGCAAATTTCCCTTTGTTTAAATAGATAATACCTCCACCACAAGATTCAGCCTGGTGAATGAAAATACCATCGTTTACCAATTTGATCTTATCCGCTTCCTTTACTTCTTCATCTGTAATTATTTCGCCATCGTCATTTACGTTGTTCCAATAAACTGCTTCTTTGGGCGCCTTTTCAAAAATACCTACCCAATCTATATCATCAAAACCTTGGCCCAGGATATCAGTACCCATCCCTAGGTATTTAATCTTTTTGTTCCCAAAAATAAATCTTAAGCCATATTTCTCATTTTTTGTATTTTGGACAATCTGCACTGTATCCGTCAAATTGTCTCCGTCCAAATCACAGTGTACCGTACTCGGTTTATGTGTGCGGGATAAGACTATCGTGTCTGGAACCGTCCGGTCTACGGTATTCCGAGGGGGCTCATCATTATTTAATTCAATCCTATTTTCGACCTGTTTGGACCTGGAACTTTCAGTACTTTTATCTTGACACCCCAGTACCATGCACACTGCCAAAATGAGAGGAACTATAAAACGATTTCTTGTCATCATGTATATCTTAAGAAGAAATGATCCAAATTAGATTAGTTATCACAATTCGCAATAAATATGGGTTTCGGCAATATTTTTACAGCTGTCTGGGGTTCTGACGTTCCCTTGATCTGGTCAAACTTCATTAATATGCCATCATAATGGTAGTCTGTGCTTTTATAGTCCAGTTCCTTTGCAGGTATCGCCCGATTGAGATATAGATTTTTGTCGGTATCATATCTGTAAGCTGCTAACTCTATTTCCTGATCCATATCATCATGGGTATTGTACCCATTATTTACCAGCTTGAAATCCGCATCAAAGGCGCTATCAAAAGATTGGTCTAAAAATTTCAGTTCCTCGAGCATAGAAAATTCTTCCTCTTTAGTAGATTTGCGAATAGGCGTATCCGACTGATCACTGACTGCATATAATCCTTCTTTGCCTATTTTGAGAATAAAGTCATTGTGATACAAACTACTTTGCATATGTTGCACAATAAAATCATTAAAATCACCACTGGCAAAATGATACATCAATTTGGGTATCTCAATACCACGATCATTGTCCAGGTTTTCTCGCTCCAATAAGGTAATCCTATCCATCTTTTCATTAAACAGATGAACACTAGGAAAGTCTTTACAATTTGCATCCTCATTAAAAAGTGGCTGCATCTTATCTGGAAACTTTCCCACCAAAATCGCACTACTCAAACGATCCCCCATGAAACAAACACGCATCCCGCCTTTGATAGTCGGATTTTTCCGCGCATAAACATAAAATTGAGCGTCAGGATTTTTAGGTTGTAAATAAATAAGATCATTTTCGATCTTCCAGGTACCTTTTATTAATGTTCCGTACGCTATTATCAAAAATGTCTTGTTTTTGTTTATAACAAAGGCTGCATCTGAAGATTTATATACCCCGTCAATATGTTGTTCGCTTTGTTGTGCACAGACAAGATTAACGCATAATGTCAATAACAGCACAATTAGTTTATTAAATTTCAATTGCATAGATTCAATATTTAGTTAAATATTGCAAAAATGTCAAAAGATAAATTGGTTATTAACAATTAAGTGGTGGGAGAATAAATTTTCGAAGGTCTTTCACCAATATTTGATTCTCCCAATCGCTAGGTCATAAATCAAAATGATCAATAAAGATCATATGAAAACGATATACTAAACCACGATTACAATCTATACTATCACAGATAAGGATGTTGCCAGGGCATTCGATAAGGTCTTTTCAATAACTTGGTTGCTTCGGGATCACCGGTGCATATTTTTTTCAATGGATCATATTCTAACGGTCTATTTAATTGCATAGAAATATTGGCAAGTATACAACAGGCTGTCGATATATAGCCCTCTTCGATGTCAGCTACAGGCAATCGATCATGTTCTATTGCAGACAATAGATCCAATAGATGTTGTCGTGTGGCAGGAGCTGTGTGCAATTCAATTCTAGGTTCTTCCAGATCAGCTGGAAATTTATCTTTTTCATAAACTACGTCTTTTTTAATGGGAGTACCTTTACCAACTGGAATAAACTCATATTTCATCACACTTCCTTTTAGCGTTCCTTTATCCCCATAGATAATAAACGCCCAAGGATATTCAGGATCCACAGGATTGCCCCAAGTGCGATGTTGCCATATACAATTAAGCTCATCATATTCAAATACCGCTGTCTGTGTATCCGCAATAGTCGACTTTCCCTCTTTTTGCACATAGATTCCCCCTGTTGCACTAATTTTCTTTGGCCATTTGAGTTGTAATAACCAACGTACAGTATCAAACATATGCATACCCATATCACCTGTGATACCATTCCCATATTCCATAAAAGTTCGCCACCAACCGCCATGGGGTAAACCGTCGTAAGGGCGTAAAGGGGCCGGACCGGTCCATAGTTCATAATCAAGAAAGTCCGGAACTTGCTCCAGTGCCGGATTACCGTTCCTTCTCATATGATAGTAACAGCACATTTCCACATGCGATATCTTACCAAGTAAACCTGGATCTATAATCCGCTGTTTAGCGTCAATCAGATGCGCTGTACTCCGTCGTTGTGTTCCTACCTGTACTTTTTTATTATATTTTCGTGCACATTGGAGTATTGCTTCGCCCTCAAGTACATCAACACTAACGGGTTTTTGCAAATAGATATGTGCTCCCGAACGTATCGCATCTATGGCTTGCCGCGCATGCCAATGATCAGGCGTGCCGATCAGAATGAGATCAAATTGATGATCGGCAAGCATTTTCCGGTAATCTTTGTAGAGCTTTGGAATCTGTCCTGAGCGTTGGCGTTCGGCGACCAATCGTCCCGCCTCCTGCAAATGACGGTTATCAACATCACAAATCGCAACCACATTGACATCACAAACCTGCATCAGCCTAAATAGATCGCTTTTTCCATACCAACCCGCTCCGATCAGTCCGACTTTGATATTTTTAGGCAGACGTTCAAAGGATAATCCTTTAACCTCTAAAGCGGATAAAGTAACAAATGCACTTGCACCCAAAATGAAGTTTCTTCGGTTTAGCGTATAATCAACCATAATTTACGGGCTTATTGTTTAGTTTAGTATAAAATAAAACAATAAACTGAAGATAATGTTTATTGAGCTATCATTTTTCAATTGTATCCATTATCACCATAGCACTTTGTAAACTGTTCGCATTTCTATTTTTTCCGTATACTTTATATACAAGACATTGCAGAAAACAGATCGTCAATATACCTATTTCGCCTTCTCAGATAAAAATACAATGTGATCAACGACATGGATGACACCATTATCCGGAACTAAATTAGATGTACGGATTTGCCATTGATTATTGGTCCCTTCATTGATGAGCCCAACATAGGTACTCGTATGGGACAAATACATAATTTCACCTTTTTCAGTCCTATAGGCAATTGGTTTGTTACTTGGAGCCAAGGCAGGATCGCTAAAATTCACTATCGCCTTTACAATATGATAACGCAAAATATCCTTCAATATCGGCACCGGAATAGCGGCAATATTGTCGTATTTATTTTCTTTTAAATATGCTGTAAAAGCTTGATTGGTGGGCAGAATAAAGGTCGCTTTTTCTGTACGTTCATACAATGCTTCATCCTTACATTGCAAGATAACTTGTTTCAGTAAGGACAACGAATCCTTCCCCTGAATATATGTCCATGCTGACATATTCAGTTTACTATTGTCTTCCGCGTAGTCATATTCAAAGCTTTCTTGTATTTCGCAACTAGAGAACAATGACAGCATACCAAAACCGCATAGAAAAAAAATAACGATATATTTTATCCTCTTCATAAGATTATCTATAAAATTCATTTTGTTGCAAATTTGGGTTTTTAAGAAGTTCACCTTCGTGTATTGGCCACAGCAAATTTTGTTTATCGGAGAGGCCATTGATCGGCTTCATTGTCGAAATAGCGGTTTCACTTCGCAGGAGATCAAACCAACGGTGTCCCTCAAAACAAAGTTCTACAGATCGCTCGTGCAAAATACTAGCAACTAAACTTCCGAATTGGCTTTGCGCCTTATTTTGATCTAAAGCTGGAAGCCCTGCACGGATGCGGATCGGGTTTAGTAAGTCCAATGCTTCGACAGGCTGATTTAAATGGGCATGAGCTTCAGACTTTAGTAATAGGATATCGGCCAATCGTGTTAATACAATATTGCCAGCTGAGGGTTCTGGGCTCTCATCATTAAATCCTTGTCCAAAAAACTTCCATATCTTACGGGGCTGAACTTGAGATACATCGTAAATACGAGGTTTGCGAAAATCTTCAGGTTCGATTGACGCTATAAAACCCGCACTGGGTACATAATCACTATCCGATCCATTGGCATACCAGACACGGAGCTTATTGGGTTGCACTTCATTGTATCCGACTTCAAAGATACTTTCGGTACTGCTTCCTTTTACAAAGATGTTATTCCAATCCTCAATTGGCACCAAGGCATATTGCGGATCTGCTAGTACTTTTTCAGCCATTTCTATCGCCTGCGCATATTTTTTTTGCCACATATAGAGCTGCGTCAGAAAAGCATAAGCTGCTCCTTTGGTAATCAGTACACGGTTTCTGGCACCCGAATAGGTTGTGGCACAATTCTCCGTTGCCAAAATTAAATCTGCTTCAACCTTGGCTAATACCTCCGCCTCAGTGTTCTTCTTGACAAACAGGTCCTGATCCAATCCCTCATATGGCTCCGTAACCAAAGGTACCTGCCCCCATATCCGAACCAAGTAAAAATAAGCTAGTGCCCTTAAGGCATGAGCCTGCCCAAGTAATTGTCTTTTAAGTTCGCTATCTTCAGTTCCGAATGCCTGTGGAATATATTTGATCGCATAGTTCGCCCGGGATATAACAGTATAAAAATTATCCCAACGCGCCGAATTGATAACCGGAGTCAGTGTGTTCTGTTGCAGCGCAGCAGGGTCACCGGCATGACGGGTCACAATATTATCGGCCCGCCCTTCTCCCCAGTAAGCAAAATTCTGGCGAAAAAGAGATTGCAGACCATTATAGATGCCATTGACACCAGCCTGCGCATCACTGGGCTTTTTATAGTAGCCCTGTCCAGAGACATTACTAATAGGCTCCTTATCCAGCAACGAATTCGAACAACCGCTAACGGATAAAAATAGAAAAGAACAAAATGTATATTTTAACAATTTTTTCATCACGATTTATTAAAGACCAAGGATTAAACCAAACATAAATGTGCGGCTCTGTGGATAAGAGCCCTCATCCAATCCTACACGAAGACCAGAATAGGAATTAACATCGGGATCAAAACCGGTATACTTTGTCCAAGTAATCAGATTTGTAGCGGTAACAAAAGCATCGAGCTTACGCAAACCGATACGTTTGCTCCAAGAAGGGTCAAAAGAATACCTCAAATTGATGTTTTTTAACTTCAGATAAGAGCCATCTTCGACCCACCTGCTTTGCACCCGACTATCAGACTGTTTTGGATCATCCCGAATCAATCGAGGAAAATCTGTTTGATCTCCCTGTTCCCGCCACCGGTTAAGAGCGTCAGTAGACAGATTATTATAACGAACAATTGAATTGCGCTGATGATTCAACTCACTATAAATCTGATTACCCACCGAGTATTGAAAAAACACATTCAAATGAAAATTCTTATAGCTAAAATCATTAGAGATCCCTCCGAAATACTTCGGTTCAGCATAACCAATAATCTCGCGGTCATTTTGATCGATAATATTATCATTGTTCACATCCTTCCAAATGGGATCTCCACCGGCAAATACCGGTCCATTCGCGCCATTTGTTACCCCACTTGTATTGTCTTCATCTCGCGCATACACACCAAGATAACGCCATCCATAAAATACACCTATAGGTAAGCCTTCCTGTAGGATATGGAAAGCCCCATTTTGAATATGACCGCCAGTCAGAAGATTCTTAGGCAACGATGTAACTTTATTTCTATTTAAGCTGACGTTTATATTTGTGTTCCAACTAAAAGCTCCCTCCAGATTACGGGTCTGTAGGCTAAACTCTAATCCTCGATTCTCAATAGATCCTATATTTTGTGTAATAAATTCAAATCCCGTAGTCCCGGGCATGGGCACATTATAAAGCAGATCTTTCGTTTTCTTCAAGTAGGCATCCGTAGAAAACAGGATTCTATTTTTTAAAAAGCCAAGCTCTAACCCGAGGTTATATTGACGCGTTGTTTCCCAAGTAAGGCTCGGATTGGGCATCACAGTTGGTGCCGCTCCCGAAAAATCCAAATAGTTCGTTCCTAAAGTAAACTCTCCTCTCGCGGCATAATCACCGATGGCCTCGTTTCCGGTACTTCCAAGGCTAAAACGAAGCTTACCATCGCTAAGCCAACCCAAATTCTTGATCCCTTTTTCTTCAACAAAACGCCAGCCCGCTGACGCAGAGGGAAAGAATCCAAACCGTCGGTTACGACCAAAACGGGAAGAGCCGTCTGTACGAAGGTTGAATTCCAACAAATATTTTCCGAGATAGTCATAAGTTACCCGACCGAAATAAGAAAGCATCGCATGTTCCGAAGCGATATTTACACCTGCGTTTGAAATGATGGATGCACCGTTCAATGTCCGAATATCATCACTCGGAAAGTATTCTCCATCGAGACCTGTCCGGTCATAACGCCATTTCTGAAAACTTATTCCCAATACCGCCCCAATATTGTGCTCATTAGCTACATTTTTAGCATAGGTAAAATAACTCTCATTGCCCCAGGTAAGGTTTCCGGAAGATCGTACAGCACCTTTATTATACCCCTCGCGGTAATCCAATATGGATGGCATAAATTCATCTTCTTTCATTGAAATATAATCCAGGTTTACATTGCTTCGGAATTTAAGATCTTTATAAAGATCAATTTCCAGATATTGGCTTCCAACGATGCGATTACTCTTGTTCAGATTGGTTGCAAACAAAGCCATCCCAACGGGATTCCGCTGTCCGATCATATAACCATTCAGTGATCCATTGGGTAGATACATCGACATAATAGGTGGCCGTATCAATAAACTCCGGATAATACTCAGATTCCCTGAACCTGCAGCATTTGTCCGGTTGTTGACTGCATTTGTATAGGAAATACTCTGGCCTATCCTGATCCGATCGGAAATCGTAAAGTCGACATTCAATCGGGAGGTAAATCGCTTGTAATTGGAATTCAAGATCACACCATCCTGATCCAAATATGATGAACTCCAGGCATATTTTGTCCCTTGATTCCCTCCTCGTACAGAGAGATCCAACTTATATTGCTTTGCTGAACGCATCAACTCATCCTGCCAGTCCACGTCACCACTGTTCATGGGATTGAGCGAATCAATAATTGTATAAAATGGTTCCTCAGGTTTCGCCATCCCCCGATAGGAATCCAAAACTGCTTCTCGATATTGCCTTGCGTTCAAAACACTTAGTTTGCGGGTCAGGGCGCTCACTCCCGCAGTTGCATTTAATATCACCTCGGGTCTACCTTCAGCACCTCGTTTCGTCGTAATCATCACGACTCCATTGGCAGCTCTAGAACCGTAAATCGCGGTAGACGCAGCATCTTTCAGAATCTCAATCGAAGCGATATCGTTCGGATTGATATCCGTCATCGGGTTCAGCCCAGAATTTTCAGTACCGTTTAAAGAAGAAATGGAATTGGATTCCAGTGGAATTCCGTCTACAACAAAAAGCGGATTGTTTCCCGAATTCAATGAAGAACTCCCCCGAACGCGTATGCTCATCTCACCACCGGGTGCCCCGGAATTGGACGAAACCTGCACCCCCGCTGCCCGTCCCTGTAAAATTGAAATGGGATCCTGCAATGTTGTTTTAGCAATTTCTGAAGCGCCAACGGAAACAATAGATCCTGTTAGATTTCGTTTTTTCTGACGCCCATATCCCACCACAACGGTCTCTTCCATCAAATTGGAAACAGCAACTAGTGCGATCGTATAGCTTGCACGTGAGTCTATTTTTATCGTCTGACTCGAATAGCCCACAAATGAAAAAGTAATAGATTGCCCTATAGCCACGTCATCTACTACAAAGCCTCCCCTTTTATCCGTACTCACCGTCACATTTTTTGTATTGCTGAGTTTTAAGGTAACTCCAAGTAAAGGCGACTTTGTGGTCGCATCAATCACGTTACCAGTGATCGTCTTTTGCTGAGCCCCCACAATTCCAGGAAAAATTAAAATACTGCACAAAAAAAATAAGGATAAAACATAATATGGTCCTTTAAGGTTACACTGGTTAGCACTAAATTTCATATGAAGACTTTAAGTTTATATCACATATTAACTATCGATAACGATTAATAAAAAATATTTTAATGAAAACATTTACATTAAAACATTAAGCATTATCAAATAATTAACGTTTGAAAAAAAACAATAGTATGCGTAGTGCTAATTTTAGTAACATTTATGTGACGAAACCACTTTCAAGAAACATTATATTGTCCCACTATCTATTTCATGAATACTATTTTCTTTCCCAATCAAGTCAATAAAAATTCCAAATGGGTTTTTCAAAATTTTGACGAACATCAAACCGCAGACTGCCTTGCTTGCGAAAATTATCATAATTTCGAATAGAAGGCATAAAGCAGGTCAAAAAAAAGCCCTAGAGCGGGGAACTCTAGGGTCTTAGCCATATATTAACCTATTTTATGAAAAGTATTTGCATTATTAACGCATTATTGTGGCAACTTATTTTGTGCTATATTGAAAAAAATTAATAATTATAAAAAAATCCCATCTATAGCGCTATAAATGGGATTTTTTATGCGATACAAAATAAGATTTTTTTATTTGATCGTTACTGCAAAAGCATATTCATCTGGAGGAAGACATTGTGATGCATCACATGCTTGCCATTCCACACTACCTTTCACAGTTGCTGTTCCTTTTTTCAAAGTCACCTTTTGTTGGAAGATCACCTCATTTGTAAAATATCCTACATCCATTTTAAAAACCTCTTCGTGCTTTACTTTTGGTTTTGGTTCAGCAGTTTTTCCTGCCAATACATAATCGGTCGCATTAGCAAATGTGAAAGAAGTCGGAGTAGGTCCGCCATCCTTTACATTTTGCGAATAAATATGCCAGCCATTTTGAATGGTAGCTTTTACATAGACGACTGCCTCTTTGTTGTTCAGCTTTTTGCTAGCTACAGTCCATTTTACCGGTTTGTGAATCTGAGCAAAAGCACCAGTTATCATAAAAATAACTGCAGTCATCAACAATACTAATTTTTTCATTTTTTTATATTTATTTTGGTTTATTACACGATGTCCATTCTCCTACCTTCATATCTATTTTCCTCTATATGTAAATATGACGATATGGAAAGACAAAAAACGCTACAACAATATTCGCTATAAACAATATAAAACACAACAACAGGTTGATAAAACAATAAATTTTATTGAAAACAATGTAAAAAACAATACGATTTACATTTATACAACACGTTTTTCAATATTCTCCCCTTATTTTTTTGTGTCCTAAAAAATGAAAACAACCACTATATCATACTGGCTATACCACCCAAAGTCTACTATTATCCACTTAAAATCAGAGACAACAGATTTGTTACGTTGCAGTGTTTGTCAAAAATCATCTTTGGCACAGAAATCGCACTATATAAAACTCATAATTTAGGTTAATAATTGGTTAGGTTAGACCGCTTGAAGTTCCCCGCTTCAAGCGGTTTTTTTATTATAAATCTTCATATTCAAATCCATACTGACACATAGCTGTCAATATCCAAACTTATCTTTGACGTAGGATAAAAAAACAGAACGACCTATCATTTGTTCAATAAGGATGGGTAGAAAAAACAAGATCATTGTATCAAAAAATATTAAACTAATATATACCAAAACAAGATGAACACACTTCAACAACTAAAATCTGAACTTGAAAATGAGTATCAGATCACTAAAAATTTTATCGAACTTTTTCCAGAAGGCAAAAATGACTATGCCCCACATGAAAAAAGTATGAAAATCATGCCCCTTGCGACCCATCTCGTGGAGGTATTTGAATGGCCAAGTACAATTTTGAAAACGTCTGAACTGGATTTTGCCGATGGTGGCTACACGCCTACTATCCTATCAACGCGGGAAGACTTACTCAAGAAACTAGACCAAGATTATTACGCAGGCAAAATAGCCTTAGAAAATGCGGCCGAAGATGATTTAAATCCAATTTGGACCATAAAAAGCGCTGGTCAAAAACTCGCAAGCTGGACAAAATATGAAGCAATCCGTCATTCTTTAAATCAGATTACACATCACAGGGCACAGCTAGGTGTTTATTATAGGCTGAATAATATCCCCTTACCGTCAAGTTACGGACCTTCTGCTGATTCACAGAACTTTTAGTATAGTCCAACATAACTATAGTTTTTTGAATGAATATGCATGAAAACAGTCCGCGATCGACCTTCACTTATGATCTAAGACTGTTTTTATACAATTTCGCTATGCGCCCTATCCCAACCTGCTTCGTCCCTCAGCCGGGACAGCGTCAGGATGAATCCGTGGTGTTTCCGTAGTGAGTCCAAGGTGAGTCCGTGTTATACTCACTAAAACCACGTTCACATGATGGCCAGACTATCCTAACACCTACACTCAGGTATGGATAAAGCTCGAATCAGACACGAATAGTTCTCGAATAGTTACCGAAAATAGTCCAAATACTCGCACTCGCTTGCCGGAAACACGGTCTTTTGAGGTTAATAACCGTCCTATATCCATCAATCACACGAAGAGTCAATATAATGGCATAATTTTTGAAAAAAAATCAATTAACCAATTAGCGAATTATACTAAATAAGCTAGAGGTTCAAAGCAAATATAAGAAGCAGCATATTTAAACCTTGATTATGATTATTTTCGGAACAAGAACAAAGTTACTACAAAACAGCTCCAATGCAGCTGTTGGGACTTGCAATTATTGCAACACAGTCGGATCCTTATATGCCTACAAACAGGTTAAATACTTTCATATCTTTTGGTTCCCCATTTTTCCATATAGTACAGAGATTATTAGTGTATGTAATCATTGCAAAAAAGTAAATTACCAACGTGAGATTGCCCCCCAAACCCTTGCAACAATCCGTTCAAGCGGTATGCCGAAGACACCCGTTGGATATTTTTCTGGATTAATACTAATCGGTCTTTTCTTCGGATCTGCGGCCGCAGCGGGAATATCCGGATCCATCAAAACAAAAAAATACCTGGAAAGCCCGGCTGCTGGTGATGTATATGAAATCAAACGGAAAGAAAATGGGAAGTCCATGTACACGTTATACCGCGTGGCTAATGTCACGACGGATTCCATTACTTTCGACGTCAACGACTACGAAGCAGAGGGAACAAAAGGTCTTCGCAAATTGAGAAAAGAACGCAGCGATAGTTATTCAGAAAAGATTACTTTAGCCCGTGCAGAGGTGACCAAAATGAAAGCTGACAATCAAATATCTACGATAGAAAGAAAATAGAACTGGAGCTTATGGACAAATCCGTTCTTAAATGAAAAAACATATTATTCTAGTCAGCCTTATCCTGCTGAAATTTATCATTCAGTATCAATTGATAAGTCCAATATATGATTTACATCGGGATGAATTCTTACATTTAGATCAGGCCAATCACTTGGCTTGGGGATATTTATCAGTTCCACCGTTGACCTCTTGGCTTTCCTATCTCATCAAGATTTTAGGAAACTCCGTGTTCTGGATCAAATTTTTCCCTGCACTGTTTGGAGCGTTGACCATTCTTATCGTCTGGAAAACCATTGAAGAACTCAAAGGAGGTCTTTTTGCTTTGGTATTTGGTACATGCTGTGTTATTTTTTCAGTCTTATTTCGTTTAAATACGTTGTATCAACCCAACTCTTTTGATGTCCTGTCATGGACATTGATTTATTATTTTATCATAAAGTATTTAAACAGCGGACATCATAAATGGCTATACTTTATTGCAGTCACCTTTGCTTTGGGATTTTTAAACAAATATAATATCGCTTTTTTGATCCTAGGACTTATACCGGCCATTATAGCTGTTCCAGAACGTAAAGTATTATTCAATAGCAAACTTTATTATAGTATTCTAATTGCTTTTTTAATTATCCTGCCTAATTTAATCTGGCAATACATGAATAATTTCCCTGTTTTATATCATTTCAAAGAACTTGCTGAAACCCAGCTCATCAATGTCAACAGATGGAGCTTTATCCGATCTCAATTTCTATTTTTTTTCGGAACTTTTCCTGTTATTGGCTTTGGATTACATGCTTTATTATGCTATCCCGCATTTCGAAAATATCGGCTATTCTTTTTGTCTTTTTTAATTACAATCGGTATTTTTCTATTTTTAAAAGCTAAAGACTATTATGCAATCGGTATCTATCCCATTTATTTTGCTTTTGGTTCAGTCTATATTTCAACACTTTTAGAAAATAAAGCAGGAAGAATTCTAAAACCTCTTTTAATTGCACTTCCCCCTGTTTTCTTTATTCCTGTTTATATACTGACATTCCCCAACAGAAGTCCACAATATATTGCGAACCATCCCGAAAAATACCGCAAAATTGGTATGTTGACTTGGGAAGATGGTAAGGATCATCAACTTCCACAAGATTTTGCGGATATGCTGGGATGGCGGGAGCTCGCCCAAAAAGTAGATGACATTTATCGCAAAATTCCCAATCCACAAAATACACTCATCCTTTGTGATAACTATGGTCAGGCGGGCGCTATAAATTATTATTCCAAACTTGGAATCCGTGCAGTCACCTTCAACGCAGACTATATCAACTGGTTCGATTTTAGTCATGTGTTTTGCAACTTGATTCGTATAAAAAACTCAAGGGAAAACCAATCTGAAATGAATGAAACCGCTCCTTATTTTGTACAATCTATACGCTCAGATTCCATTACAAACAAGTATGCAAGAGAATATGGAACTGTGATTTTCACATTCATCAATGCAAAAATCAATATCAACCAACGAGTCAAGAACGAAGTCGAACAAGAACAACGACAACATATGTTGCCCGTTAAATAATTACTTAATATAGCGATCAGATGAAAACAGTATTATGGCAGGGAGTCGCTTTCCATTCCCTGGAGTATTTCAACATACAGGAAAATGATGATCATTATGTTGTAGCATCAAAAATTATAGGTTCCTATCAAAAAAAAATTTATTCGATCTACTATCAACTGATTATAAATAAACAGTGGGAGATCGAAGAATTTCTTATTGATTCCGAGGTCAATAGGACCAAAAACATCCTAACTGGGAAAAAAACGGATATCAATTGGGAAATCAATCATTTCGACAATCCAAGCTTCAGGGGTTTTCAATATATAGATATTTCTTTAACTCCCTTTACAAACACGCTACCGATAAACAATCTACAGCTTAAAATAGGTGATTCAAAAGAAATAGATATCATCTATATCGACCTAATAAACAGCGACATCACTCCCGTTCGGCAACGTTATACAAGGACACATTTATACGAATATCTGTATGAAAATATAGTCAGTGATTTTACAGCCCGTATTCAGGTGGATGAGAATGGACTGGTCCTAAACTATCCCGGTTTATTTGAAAAGATAGCTGGAAATTAGTTTCAATCATCCCGAAATAAAATCAATGCAAAGACTTCCCACAACCTTGTCCTAACAATACCTTCTGATCAAAAAACAAATCGGCACGTGTATAGGCTTTATAACTGTGCTACTAGATAACAGTGTTAGCACACGTTTTTTTACCTCCGTTTATATAAAATATTTCTATATTGGCTCCGAGTTTTTCATGCTAAACCGACAAATTCTATTTGGCAAGCTCTTAAACACATAATTATTAAAAAATCACAAAAAAACTTTATGTATAAAGCTATTTCACTGATCCTACTATTGTCTGCTTTCTATTGGCCTAGTACAAGTTATGCGCAAGAAAAAAATCATATCCCCCAGCTGATCCCTTTTCCTGAACAACTGGAATCATCTACGGGTTTCTTTCAAATAGCCGAGGGAGAACTTTCCTATACGATTGATTCCGAAATCTCCTCAAACTCCTTAGATCAATGGGTACGTCTTTCATTATTCGGGAAGATTCCTAAAAAGAAGGTGACACATGCCAATGCAACACTACGATTGGTTAAAAAAAACGGCCTTTTAAAAGAAGGTTATGAATTAACGATTGATAAAAAAGGAATACAGGTTTCTGCTTCTTCGGATCAGGGACTATTTTACGGACTACAGACAATACAACAGCTGTATCTTCTAGCTAAACCCAATGGCAGTATTCGTTTGCCATATCTGTCAATTAAGGATCAGCCAGCATTTCAGTGGCGCGGTGTGGAACTAGATGTAGCGCGGCACTTTTTCTCAAAAGATTATTTATATAAGTTTATCGATCTCTTGTCGTCCTATAAATTCAATAAGCTTCACCTGCATTTGACGGATGACCAAGGTTGGCGTATCGAAATAAAAAAGTATCCAAAACTTACTTCACAAGGTGCGTGGAGAACGTATAATAACCAAGATTCGGCCTGTCTTGCGAAAGCGAAAGATAACCCCGATTTCAATCTACCCAGCGAACACAAACGTATCAATAATGGACAGGAAGAGTATGGAGGATTTTACACACAACAGGATATCAGAGATATCGTCACCTATGCCTCGAGCAGACATGTGGAGATTATACCTGAGATAGATATGCCCGGACACATGATGATCGCAACAAAAGCCTATCCAGAACTACTCCTGGACAGTGAAACTGCAGGCTGGGGAAAACAGTTCTCGGTGCCAATCAGTCCATGGAAAGAAAGTAGTTATACATTCATAGAAAACGTACTGAGCGAGATTATCGAACTTTTCCCTTCCACTTATATTCATATTGGTGCCGACGAAGTGGAAAAAGACTCCTGGTCAAATTCAGCCATAGCTAAAGCATTTATGAAGGAGAAAGGCATAGCAAATTTACATGACTTACAAAGCTATTTTGTAAAACGCGTTAATAACTTCATACGTTCGAAAAACAAACGCAGCATCGGTTGGGATGAAATACTGGATGGTGGTTCGGATACATCGATGACAGTTATGTATTGGCGGGGATGGGTAAAAAATGCACCTCGTGAGGCGGTAAATCGTGGTCATCGTCTCATCATGACACCTACCAATCCGTTGTATTTTGATTACCTCCCCAATAGTAGTAGTTTGGATGCGGTGTATAACATGGCTGTCATACCATCCGATATTCCGAGCAACAAATCAAATTTAGTTCAGGGAGCGCAGGCAAACATATGGACAGAAATGATTCCGTCTACAGCCCGGTTAGAATTTATGATTCTGCCAAGATTGAGCGCCCTGGCAGAGCGGGTCTGGACCAACAAATCACTATATGAGAGCTATAGAAATAGATTAATCGCGCACTTTGGGCTCTGGAACAAAATGGGACTACGTTACCGTATGCCAGATTTAAATGGTTTTGCCGATAATCAAGTGATCATTAACGGGCAATCCACGTTGAAAATTGAGAATGAACTTCCAGAAAATGCAATACATTATACCACCGATGGTAGTCTACCAACTCAGAAAAGCCCGGTACTAAGCGATTCACTTATTGTCAAAAACGAAGGAGCCATACGTTTTGCAACGATATCTTCTTCAGGAGCAAAGAGCGAATTGTACCAGGTGAATTTCAAGAAAGACACCTGGAAAAGAGGTGTTACCGAAGATGTAAGGAATATGCGCGCAGGATTGACTGCAACGCTATTTAATGGAACATTTGCAAACACAGCTGCAATAACAGGCAAAGCGGTACGCCAGGAGATTATTAAGAATATCCATTTGAGTGATACGATTAAAATGCCTTCATTTGGCACAAAAATTAAGGGTTATCTATATGTGAAAGAAAAGGGGATCTATAATTTCTATTTCACTTGCGATGATGGTGGAGTTTTGCGCATACATGATCAGGTGGTCGTAGACAACGACGGACAACATGCTCCTATTATGAAAAGCGGACAGATCGCCTTAGAAAAAGGATATCACCCGATTAACATCGATTTCATAGAGGCCGGAGGTGGCTTTACGCTAAAACTTCAATATCGTGTTAATGCTTCCAAAGTTACCGACATACCCGACGATCATCTCTTTCATAAAAACTAAGGTTAAAAGGGGTGTCCGCAACGGATACCCCTATTTTTTTATTTTACTCATATCCCCCATAGTCTCTTTCAAATATTCAATTCCCAATGGCTTACTTTTTGAAAAGCTTCTTTACCATTTACATATTGAAAACTTAATTTTTCTTTGTCATCCAGCCCATATAAATCGTTGATTGAAAAAAACGTACCGGAACCTCGAACCCCGCTTCAACACATAACGCTGCAAGCCGATCCTCAGACACATGAAAAAGCTCCTTCTCTATCCTATTCAGTCGAAGACTGATCTGCTCTTCTGGTATGTCATCGGACAATAGAAGTCTTAGAATTTTCAGATTTTCTTTAATCATGCTGCTATCTCCTGTGATATCCAAGATCATAAGTGGTGCTCCTACAACCAGTCTTTTTCCAATCTCTTTCAGTAACGTTAGTTTATTTCCATTATCTTCAAGAAAATGAAGAACCAACAATAGCGTAGCCGCATCATATTTTTTATCGTTTTTCAAATCTTGGATCAGGGCTTCAACAAGTACAACGTTAGGATATCCCTCAAGTTTCTGCCGAGCCTGTTGAATCATTTCTGGGGAGGGGTCTATCCCTGTTATATTCCATGTTTTCCCTTTTGCGACAAGCTTCTGTATCTCATTACCAGTTCCACAGCCAACAACCAGCAGTTCTCCGGGATCCGTATCTGTCAACAGCTTAGGCAAACAATCCAAAAAATAATGATAATTGGGAATCCAGGCTTCAACGAACTGATCATAGCCACTCGCTCTTTCATTCTCAAATAATTCTACTTTATTCATATCTTTAAAAATACTACTTTGAAAAAAGGCAGATCAGGTGTTACGCTATAAAGATAGCTCAATTGAACCAGTATCTCTTTTAATTAATCCTTTTCAATTGAAAAAAATTATATTAAACTAACATTCTGACCAATAACCTCTAGCCAAATTTATTGGAAATACATCCCCCAACAAAAGCCGGTAATTATTCTTAAAAAAATATTGTCTTCTGTTCTGCCATCTATACAACCAAAACTTTTACTATCTTTATTCTACTTAGCCAGAGTTATGATAACGACAAATAAAAAGCCATCTGGATGGACTAGATGCAACCAAGACAATTTGTTAAGATCAGCTCAAAAACATATTGACAATACTATATGAGCTTTTTAAATTTCTTAAAAGGACAACATAAATTAAAACAGATTGATGTTAGTGAAGACCAGGACTTTGTTGATCTGCAGTTAACGATAACCAAAAACTGGAATGATGAAAACCTAAATCATATTATCCAGGCAAAGGGGCTGTGGGGGGAAGAAACAGTCGGTATAGAAATCTCATTTCGACGCGATATGAAATTGGGTATCGTCGACACAGAAGTAGACAAGAAAAGATTTTATCGAGAAGGGATCAACTTCTATTCCATCGGGGAATTGAGTGATAATTTTGCTAAAGCTTTAAGTAGCTTATTTAAAACTGAGGCCAGCTCTTTCAAGATGCTTGACACTGTAGGCTCCACAGCATTTGTACTTAGTGGCCAACCAGAGTATTTTGACGAAGAGTATATAAAAACAAAAATTTTCTTCGACGATACAAACGAAAAAGATAGCTATGCAGAATGGTATGTGAATATTGACCTAAAAAATAGAATTCTTGAATTAAGGGAAAAGGATCAGGAGTATCGAAAAAACATCATTAATGTGTTGACAAATAACTAGCTTTTCGATAATTTAGAAATTAGTACATGTCTATTCAGCTATTAACATTTGAGTCTGACTCCTATTCTATTCGTCAGTTATTGGAAAGCGAATTCGAATATTATAAATCAATTCGTCTAGAAGCAATTCAAACGGAGCCCACCCTATTTCGCTGGAGCGATCCAGCAGAAACAGATCTGTCCGATTTGGACTGGCAAGAGCGTATAAAATATCCCCGGATTGTCTTTGGACTTTTCAAAAAAGACGATCTGATCGGGATGACCAGCATGTTATTATTAAACGATACTGAAGCATATTTTGGGCAATCTTTTATTCGTCCCAAACATCGCGGACAAGGGCTTTCAAGTCTCTTGTACAAAATTAGAATGGCCTGGGTCAATCCAAAGCAGATCAAAAGGCTCATCATCAGTCATCGGGAAATCAACACGATTTCAAAAAAAGCGATCCTACGTGCAGGTTTCGAATATAGTCACCGGGAACTCGTGCATTGGCTGGACGGCACAACTGGCTACTCATTGTACTACCGCTTAGAACTTTAATACAAAGTTAATCCGATTTCGGAAATCGCACGACAATAATTATATCATTCGATTGAAAGCATATTGCGAACAAAAAGAACAAACTTCCTAAATAGTTGTTGGGTTAGTCCCGTCTTTTTGATAAAGTGTGCTTCTGTAAGTGATACCCCATTTAGCTATTTCATCAATAATGGGGCCTAATGTTTTACCACAATCAGTAAGCTCATACTCCACAGTAAGCGGCTTGGTATTCAAGACGGTTCTTCTGATAAGATGGTTCATTTCCAGATCTTGCAGCTCTTTGGACAGCATCTTTGCTCCAATCCCATCAACTTCCCTTAACAATTCCATAAAACGTAGCTTTTCAAACAACATTAATGTACCAATAATGTGGAATTTCCATTTACCTGCCAAAATCTCCATGCTATCATTTATCGCCAATATCCGCGTTTTACAGCCGGTGGAGGAACTTGATAGTGCTTCCTTTTTCATTTTACTTGATCTCCTTCTATTAATTACAAAAATACTGAATTACAGCGTCACAGCGTACTATCTTTTTGGAAAGTAGTTTCTTTAAGGAAACTAATACCAAAAATAAACTATCTATAATCTACCTTTGTATTCATAAATTAAAATGGCATGATTGATGCCGACGATACAGAACAATACAAACATCTTATTAAAAAATAAAACGATTAAAAAATGAAAAAACAATTAATCTCGGGTTTAGCCCTTATTTTGTTATTCGCTTCATGTCAAAATGCAACTGGAGACAAAGCTAAAACAACATCAGCGCAAGAAGTGACTGAACAAAAAGGACAGACTTATACTGTAGAGGCTGACAAAAGTACACTAAAATGGACAGGTTACCACAAAGGTGGTTTGAATCCAAGATATGGTGTCTTAAAAAGCGATGGTACACTTTCAGCTGAAAACAATGCTATCACTGGTGGATCTTTCACGATTGATGTCAATTCAATTGTAACAGACAGTGCCTCCGTAGACCCTACGACTGCAGGTGGTAAAAAATCAACAGATTTGGATGCACACTTGAAAAGTGCGGACTTCTTTGACACAGCGAAATACCCTACAGCTAAATTTGAAATCACCAAAGTTGCTCCATTTGATGCTGCTCAAGGAAAAAGCGTTGTTGCTGATGCTACAAACACTGTCAGTGGTAACTTGACAATCAAAGACAAAACAGTAAACGTAACATTTCCTGCTAAAATTACTTTCAATGGCGAAGAAGTTACTTTTTACTCTAAATTTACGATTCAAAGACAAGATTGGGGACTTACCTACGGTACCGAAGGTAATCCTCAAGATTGGATGATCGCACAAAATGTTGACATTGAACTTAATGTTACAGCGAAAAACGCAAAATAAGATTTCTAATGGCTGATACAGCCTCCTAGAATTCTGGCTATAATCAAGTTGGCTTACAAAAGAGCCAACTTGATTACTCTTTACCCTATTCGCATCCTTAACCTACCAAATCCGTATTATTCCCCATCCTGATCCACCAATTCCATTTTCTTCTTTAGACGTTGTTTTGCTTTTTTGATTGCTTCGGTAGATACACAGAGTAGTTCACTCATGCTACTGTTGTTTAGATCCAATTTTTGTAGAGCAAGTATACGCAGATCGTTATCTGTTATTTTTGAATAGTTTTGTTTCATTTGTGACAGATAACCCGGATGGACCTTATCAAAAACATGCTTGAATTTTAGCCATCGTTCATCGGTCATGATATGTGTCTGCAACATTGCATTTAAGCTGTCGGAAACCTCAGCCATGTAAGCAGGATTTTGCACTGACACCTTCACAATCTCCTGTCGGAGCTGTTGAATAGTTGTGTCATTTTGCTTGATCGTATTGGTAAATTCGCCAAGGGAATCTTTTAAAATCAAAAGCTCTTGATCGAGTAATTGCCTCTCGTAACCAAGCTTGAGCCGGTCTTTTTCAAGAAGGGCATTTCTCATTTTGATTCTTGCCTTTGATCTGTTGATTAAGAGCAATACAATCGCAAACACCAAAATCAAACAGACCCCAATAAATTGATATGTCCGTTTGGTGTGAAGTCTTTTTTCCTCAGCAGATTGGATCGTTCGATTATATCGCTCAGTCTCGCTTTGCCAAAGAAACCTTTGGATCTCTTTATCATTTATTCTTTTTTCTAATGAATCTTTTAATATCAGATAGACATGCAATTGTTTAAGTTCTTCCTCTTTTTGATTTAAACCACGAGCAATATCAGACAACAATTTTGAGGCCTCCATCTTATATTTCAGGAAATAGGGTTTTTCCTCCATCAGGCTTATGCTGGTTACAGCATGTTGCTTGGCCAGTTTCCATTCCTGAAGCACAATATACCAACTTGCCAGATTAAGGTTTGCTCGCATGGCATCCTTTCGTTCGTCAAATCGCATAGAAAGATCGATATTCTTCCGAACTAAGGCAATTGCTTTTTGCCGATCGCCTGCTTTCCAGGCCTGATCTGCTAGATTACCGGAGATAATGCCAATCCATACCGAATCTTTAGCCAATTTCGCTTCCGACATCGCTCGATTGAAATAAGTAACAGCCTGATGATTAAGCGAATCATTTGCTAGATACACCGCAATGGCATTGATTAGATCCACACGTTCTCTTGATGCTGATTTCGAAAAAGGCAATGCTTCCTGTAAGAAATCAACGGCAATACTATGATCTCCAATATAACTATAAAAATTCGCGATGAATTGGTAATGCTTAACTACCAATGGTATTTTTTTGATGTCAATTTTGGATTTTAAATCATTTGCACGCAAGAAGAATGGGAATGCTTCCTTTACTTTCCGATAGACATAGTTATAGTAGCCCTGTCGTGTATTGCCTATCATTTCCAATTCAATATTAGGATGCTCTTGAAGCAATTGCTCTGCAAGCCGATAGTATTGATCAGAAACATCATTAGTCCGATCAAACGCAATCGAATACCCATCTGCCATACGCATATAATATCCCCATTTCAGTATATTATTATGTTTCCTATCGGCGAGCGTTAGAACAGGAGCCAGCGTATTTTTCAATGCAACAGTATCCTTTCCAAAGTTAGCTGGAAATTGAAGGACAGCTTCCAACTGAAGAACGGGGTCTTCAATATGCGCTATTTTTTCTATAGATTGCCCAACGGCTATATTCGTACTTTTTATCGTCAGAATCGCTAGGGACAATATACAAAATAAATAAATTTTCATTTTTAAAAAGGTCAAGTTTTTATTAAAATGGCTAACGGTAACAGGCCAAGTCGTAATAGATTTAATTTCCAGATCTGCCCTATTAAAATCTGACATTACCCAAATACAGTTGGAACTCCCAATAGTTATCGGAATGACTTCATTATTTATTTAGCAAAATGGTTAATATAGACTCATAAAGCGAGGGTATAGCCCCCGATTCACTGTCGTAAATATACAATTTATCTAAGTAAGAGATCAATGCCATTTTGTTAAAAAATTGTTAGCTCATTACTTTTTTCTAGGATTGGCGGTATATCTGTCTATTTTATACCATTATCGAAATGTGTTTATATTTGTATATGGAGATATCAATACGAAAAGGAATATTAAGCGAATTGCCCCAAATAAAGGAACTATTTGCGGGAACAATTGCTTCAGTATGTCAGATTGATCATAATGCAGAACAAATCGAGGTATGGAAATCTTCGATCAATAACATTGAACGATGGAATAATTTAATCAAAAATCAATATTTTATCGTCGCAGAGATAAACAAACAAATCGTAGGTTTTGCTTCATTGGATCATGGCAACTACATCGATATGTTATACGTACACAAAGATTTTCAGCGACAGGGCATTGCACAACGGTTATATGACCACTTGGAGCATAAGTCTAAATATTCAAATATGGAGACGCTAACAGCAGATGTCAGTAAAACGGCTAAACCATTTTTTGAACGTAATGGTTTTACAACAATTGTCAGACAGGTGCAAGTTCGGTCAGCGGTTGAAATTGTCAATTACAAAATGCAAAAGACTTTTTAACATCGACTGGTCTAGCTGAATATCAAAACTTCTCACCATATGCTATGATTTCGGTTTCCATAAGCAAAAGCTGGTGTTCAGCATTTTTTAATCGTGCGGTCGCCCTGCCATTTTGGGTATCCACGATAATTTCCATCTCAGCCTTTATATTTTTATCGCGATCAAAAAAAGCTTTGAATTTTTTAAAAACATCCGTTTCATCAAATTCAAAATTTACAGCACAACGGTTTTGATTTTTATCATACCATTTGATATATATATGCTGTGGAATTCCCCTTTTTTCAACTGTTACATTTTGTATTCTTTCATCGAAAGCAAAACGTTCAGCATTAAAATACTGAAAAATAACATCATACGTTTTTATTTCTGGAGCGATCACAAACTTTGGATTCCAGGTATAAGCTGTCCTCAGTTTATTCCAATAATCATCAGGAACAGGTTGATTTTTTTTTGCTATTTGTATTGCCAAAGGGATGATCATTGTATCTGTCAAGACCTTATTGCGCCACTCCTGATTAAATAAATCACCATAAACCAGCTCCTTACTATCAGAAACCTTCTGGCCAAAATCGATTTTCTTCGCCTGATAATGACCTATTTCGACCTGACGATACCCCGATCCTCCAGCCCATATTACCAGTCCTCCACCAGGTGCAAACCCGAAAATAATCTTGTCATAATGCTCCTCAACATCACTAGTTGCCCTTCTTTCTACATAGGGTTGTTTAAAAAGTGTAAGCAATTTGTTATAATCTATTGCGTCATGGAATTGGTAGAAAGCATTCTCTGAAAACGAATACCAAGTAACATCAATTGCCTTGGGCAACGACATCATACTTTTATAGGTTTCGGCCCCTGCCTCCCCCCATTTTGCATGATAATTCACTGTATTTCCCTCACTAAATGTAAACTCATAATCCTCATCTTTCGGGAAAATGAATGTCCCTTTGTAGAGTTGTACCGGATAACCTGTTGGATTACTCATTGCACCAGCCCATTCAAATCGACCTTCTTTTAAATTATCTGCCTGATCTCGCCGCTCCCGTTCAGCTTCCCTAACCTCACGGCCAACAGTCGAAAAAATAGACACAAGCACACTAATTAAAATATAGCCCAAAAATGTTAGTATCAACGCTGTCCACGATCTTAAGCCCCAAACGAACGTAATGCTACTGAACAAACTCAAAAAAATACTCAAAATTAAAATCAAAGGGAACATTTCCAAAATTACTCCTCCTAGATCAGCATATATCTTGTGTTCATATTCGTCGCCTAGTGTACTGACAAAAAGCAACACTGGTAACAATGTGGAAAATAAAAAGTAATATAAAAAACTATAAATACCTTCAAAGACAATATTGGGTTTGTCAAATACATTGAATTTTTTTCGAAGCTTATTAAAATGAAAATAAATAAGGGTAATTAAAAGAAAATAGGGCGAAACACAGAATGCCCCATAAACCAAGTTCATATCAGCATCTTGCGTTAACAACATTGCCAATAATCCCAAAATAGTCACAACAAAGGCTGAAATTGTAGCTTTAAGAACCATGTATAGATTTTATTATTTATTGATCATAATATATAGCGGTATCCTGTCTACATTTTGCTTCAAATTTACAATTTGAAAAACAAGAACAACTTTACTCAAAAGTAATAAGAAATGAAATTATAAATACACAACAATTCATATTCAAAGCAAACCAATGCATATTCGTTCTATTTTTTCATACTACTTAAGAACGCTATGCTCGCAATGCTTAAAAAGAAAACGGATCATTTTGCTATCTTAGCCCATGAATAGAAAATACGAGTTATGCATTTGACGATTAGACCCGCACAACAAGATGATGCCGCAGTTGTACCTGAAATCATGTTACAGGCGATGGAAGATATCATTTTTCGTTTTATACAAAAAGAAGACAAAAAAGAAGCAATACGTTTTTTAACCGATCTTTTTCAACAAACCGAAAATCTATATAGCCATGAAAATACTTTTGTTGCTGTAGATCCCGAAGGCAATGTTATGGGATCATTGACGGGATATGATGGAGATCATTTTATTGCGCTACGACAACCAATCCTGGAACTCATGCAAAGACAATACGCCAATGATCTAATTCCTGAACCGGAAACAGTGGGACAGGAATTTTATATAGATTCTGTTGCTGTATCCACTGCTGCCAGAGGTCAGGGTCTAGGAACTGAGCTATTGAAACATGCGATAAAACATGCTAAAAATCAAGGTTTCAAACAAATAGGCCTATTGGTTGATTTAGATAATCCGAATGCCAAGAAGCTTTATGAACGCCTTGGTTTCACATTAGGAAACAAAATGCCTTTCGTTGGTGGGGAATACTATCATATGTATATTCAATTTGTTTAGGTTAATCTACAACATCTAGTTCCTGAAAAACATCAACATTATTATTCAAATATTGGTTTCTTCCAAAATACCCAAATTGTTAACTCAACAAATTGGTCAAAATAGAGTCCAGAACAATTTGATAGTCTATCTTATTTATAAATACCACAAAGATTAATATAAAAGATCTAAAAAGGAATTCTTAAAATTCCCTATTTTTGCACAGATTAACATGAAAAATCAACTTCATCGGCAACTCCGTATTTACAGATATGTTATCTATCGGGAAACGTTAATAGATCCCTGGGAACATTTCTGGTCTTTTATCGGTGCATTCGTAGGCATATTTATCATCGCTTTTATTCAATCACTTCATTTCCCACCACTGGAGAATGTTTTCCTGATCGGATCATTTGGGGCCTCCTCTGTTCTGGTTTATGGAGCTATACAAAGCCCACTTGCGCAACCTCGAAATTTAATCGGTGGTCATGTGGTTTCAGCGATAGCTGGAGTTACAGTAGCACAGCTACTCCCCGATATCATCTGGCTCACTGCCCCCTTTGCTGTAGCCCTGTCTATCGTATGCATGCAACATACCCGCACATTGCACCCTCCGGGAGGAGCGACCGCGCTAATTGCAGTAAGTAGCGGAACCAAAATTTCTTCCTTAGGGTATTGGTATGTATTGAGTCCCGTACTCTCCGGCTGCCTGATTTTATTTATAGTAGCACTTATTTTTAATAATATCACCAAAAATCGGCACTATCCTGTTAAAAGATCACGTTTACGGCGTTCACGGCGACAACATCTAAAATCACGATTTGAACGAACCAAAGGGACATCAACCTAATCTGAATTAGCTAACTCTATTGTACTATTCCCACAGTCCGCATATCCATCTTGCTAATTAGTAGACATTCTTATTTACGTCGATGTGGGATATGTTCCATTTCTCGTGGACTCTTTTCCACTGTTCCTTCTTTTTGTCTGCCGGCACCAAATTTCCAACTAAAAGAAAGACTTACTGATCTGTTGTAATAATTGTTGGATGTTGTACTTCTGAATGAAGGTGATACAGCCATATTCCTTTGTTTCATAGCTCGTTGAAACGGATTACTTACTGTCAACACAATACTGGCTCTATCATTCCAAAGTTCCTTTTGAGCAGAAAATCGATAAGACCATTCGGCCGTATTTCGTCCCTGCAAAGTCACATAACCATTACTATAGTCTCCTGAAATCTGAAGACTGTAACCTTTAGACAGACCATATGAACTGCTGAGATTAGCAGCATAAAACCCGTTGCTATTCCTTACCTGTAACGCTGGGCTCCTAAACCAGACATAATAGAGTTCCAGTCCACCATTGAGCATCCAATTCGGTTGCAGTTCCATGGATAGATTGATCTGTGTACCCAAACGTTTATTTGTCGCAATATTACTGGGTGTAGTACGTGAAATTCCGAGACTGTCGACGACAGTAAGCTGCTCTATCGAATTATTGTTAGTACTATAATAGACACTACTATTCAGATTAAAACCAGATGCTGCACTGTAATTGTGTCCCAATTCCACTACGCGAATCCGTTCAGGTCGCAATAGCGGATTTCCCGAAAGCAGATTTCGCGGGTCACTGGCGTTGACATAAGGATTGAGATCCCATATCCACGGTCTACGTATCCGCTCTGTATAAGCGAATTTGAGTTCATGATGGTCATTTACCTTTTTAGCGACTAACAGGCTAGGCACCCAGTTGCCGAATTTAGATTTAAATGAAGGCGTGGAACTCCTGAAATCAGCCCCCAATACTGTCGTCTCAAAACGAATCCCGGGCCTAATTGTCCACTGATCATCGGTTTCGATTTTTAAACTCATATAGCCCGCCAATATCGTACTGTAGTAATCCATTTTATCCGACCGGGATAGGATTTCGACCAACTCTTCACTTCCCGGATCATGTTCATTATTGAAAACAGTGTAAAGACTACCGGAATTACTTCGCTTCAATTTCATTCCCGTTTCAATGACATTTTTCCCGGTCGCATCTATCGGGTGCGTATAGTCTGCCTGAACATCAAAGTCCCAAGAGTCACCTTTATTTGGTCCTTTCTCCTTAAAAGAGCTTACCCCGGACATTTCTTTTTGACTGGTTATGTATTCCGATCTATCGTTTGATCGGGCGGCCAGCCCAATGATCTGCAACTCCTGTGACTTGCGTCTAAATTTTTTGAGATAATTCAGCGAGAGCTCATAATACTTTACCGAATTCTGCTGCTTACTAAACTGATTATATTCAGCATAGGTATTTCCATCCTGATACAAGTTGTAAAGTGAACTACGCGCAGGCCAACTGCCATACCAATAGGACAGGTCTGCGCCAATTTTTTGCGAGCTGTCTGGGCGGTATACAAATCCTAGACTTGCAGACGCCCCCCTATCCTTTTCAGTTGCATCATTGTGCTGTAAAAGTTCTCCGACCGATACCCCATTGGATAAGGAGGTTCTTTGCAGGGTAGACCTGTTTCGTTCTCGTTCAGCATTCATCGTTGCATTAAAATTGAAATCAATTTTTTCAGTAGTCATAGACCAAGAGCCACTTCCAGATTGATCCAAGTTACCTAAACTAACATCCAAACTTCCATGTGCTCCCCTGATGGATTTTTTTGTGATAATATTAATAATACCAGCAGCTCCTTCAGCTTCATATTTTGCAGATGGCGAAGTAATTACCTCAACAGATTTAATAGAACTTGCGGGAATCATTTTTAAGGCATCTTTCAAGTTCTTAGCCATTATTCCAGAGGGGATACCATTAAGCAGAACTTTAATATTCGTATTCCCGCGCATCCGCAATTCCCCATTACTCCCTACCGTTAGTAGAGGAACTTTCCGCAATAGATCTACAGCCGAACCGGCTTTATTACTGATATCAGAGCCCGCATCATAGATCAGCTTATCACTTTTATAGCGTATCGGCTTTCGCTTCCCTTTCACAACAATTTCCTCCAAGGATTGAAACTGACTGACAAGTCTGACCTCCAATACCTTTGATGAAGTTATCGACTTAGACAGATGACTTTCATATCCCACATAAGTCACTAAAATACTTGGACTCTCAGTCTCCGGCATAACGAACTTAAATCCGCCTCCCAAATCGGTAGTGACTGTCTGTAAAACTTTTCCCGCAGAAATCAGAGAGACTGTTGCATGTTCGATCGGAAGGGCATTGCTCGCATCGACAACTTTCCCTTTAATTTCATAAACGGCATTTTTCCCAACTTGATGCTGAGCATATAAAGAAGGTAAACATAGGATAGACACAAAAAGAATAGCAATTGAAAAATGCTTCAAAACACGGAACATATTGTTTATATTAAATACAATACAAAACAATAAGACTATGTTCTTTTTAAAAAATTTTAATGAGGAATAAGGTGAATAAAAGGCCAAACAACCTTCATCATCAAATTAGTAGCTTTTGTCATTCTCTTTTGGGTAGAGATTTAACAATTGCCATCGTCCATCAGCCATACAGTTGACTAATTGATCAGATAATATGGATGAACGATGGCTGGTCGAAAAAAATACTTCCGTATGTAAATATTAAGCACCTGGAAATTTACTCATATCCATATAAAATATCTCCCAAGTGTGGCCATCATAGTCTTCCACCTTTCTTAACTGCATAAAACCATGATCCATCATCGGCATTGGTTCTATTCCTCCTGCCGCCAGCCCTTTGTCAACAATTTCATTTACCCGATCCAGACTCTCCACAGAAAGAGCAAATAGTCCAGCGATATGACTTTTTGTATCGGCTATGGGCTTATTCGTAAAGGATTTAAATTTATCATGTGTCATGATCATGACAAAAATATGTTCACTCCAGACCATACATTTAGCATCGTCATCACAAAATTGTAGATTTACTTCAAAACCCAATTGAGTATAAAAATCCATTGATTTGTTGACATCCGCCACAGCGAGATTAATAAATACCTGTTTCATCTTTTTAAATTTTTAATTGCTATTGATAACACAAACTTGCGCATTATGGTTTACAAAAATCTTAGCATAAGACAATAAAATTCGTACCTAATCAAAATCTCATATTAGTTGGCAGAAAGAAGCTACAAAAGCTATATTTGTCTAAATGTTAAGTATAATGTTATCATTTAATTATTAAACATGATCATCATAAGAACCTTCGGCGTTATTTTGCTCTTGCTAGGTTTATTTCTCGCATACGGATTGTCCAAAGACAGTCGACTGATGCTCTTTGGCAGCAAAATTAAAGCCGATGTCATTGGAATAGACAGTGTAAAACACAAGCGTTTCGGATACCTACACTATCCGGTCCTCCAATTCAATTATAAGCAAAAACAAGTTCGTCTGGTGAATGATTTAAGTAGCATTAACCCTCAAAAAGTACCTGCTCATATGGAAATATATTACAAGGAAGGTATCGGTATAAGTAATGGTTTTACTGTTATATATGCAGTCTTTTCCATTATAAGCATCATCATGATAATCTTTGGCATCATAGCCCTTCGCACCAAACACGTTCGTTAACTTATATCAGCTTATTTGGAAAGTTCGGCAAGGTCTGCCTGGGAGAATACATGCTCACCTTTAAGATAGCTATTTGCTTCTTTCAGGTAGACATAAATTATTTTTCTAGCTTCGGGATTAGGCAACTTGTATAGGTTATGTACCAAAAACTCTTTATCCCGCAATCGGTCTTTACTGTAATTCAAAAAAGATGGTGCATGTGTCTGTACACTCCAACGGATAAAACGTAAATCAATATTATCAGGATATTTGATGATAACCGATTCCAATAATTTCTTACCTTTTTTAAACTGGCCCAGCTTCGAAAAGGGATTTCCCATATGCTTTGCCCAAAGGATCTCATAAGCGGCAAGATAGCCTTTTTCTGTTGCCGTATTTGCGGCTGCCTCTAGCGTTTTCAAATTGACCTCACAGAGTTTTTTATCTTTGACTGCAGCGGCATAATCGGCTCGCATTTTGTCTACATTTATTTGACCAAAACAACAAATTGCACTTAATATAAAAGAGAAACAAACAAAAAATCGTACTACCATCCCAAATTCAATTAAATTAAATCATGCATTATCCAGATGAATTTAAACATAAAATGTATCATCATATTAACCAAACAGATTGTTGTGTTTATATAAAATTCATCCTCATACCATACTCAGTCTTATTCTAGTTCATATAACAATAGTTTAAGCGCAAGAGTTTTCTTATTTTTTTCTTTCATCAGAAACCGCTATCTCATTTTGCCCATCTAAAGCTCATCGCAAACTGGCCTTCCCTTCCCCTTAATTCTGACTTCAATACACATTTATTCTTCAAACATTCTTGCATCATAACTTTTGATCACAAAACCACCATGCAAGTATCTTGCATTTCTCGTTATTTTCCTTCCATCCGATTGGCGATAAAAAGTGTAAGAGATTTCCCTGTTTTTTGCATCGAATTTTATGGGTATTGGTGGATAAGACTTTAAGTGATCTTTACTCAATTGATCACTTTCAAGAGTAGATGTGTTCCTCAACAGGCTTTCATCAACATTTGTCCAGCTACACACAGCTAAAAAATGTTTATTCGAATCAACCACATCCAAATTATCTTCATACAGGTAAGCCTTATAACAAGAAAAAGATAACTCATCCATTCTTTTGATTAGTAGGTAATGATGCTGATCAAGCAAATGGAGCTCATAGAAGTAATCAAAGGTTCTTTCTTGCCTATTGATCACATGTTTATTTTTCAACACATAATTCCAGTGCTCAAAATTACCTCGGAGGGTGAACAGCTCATACGCTCCGGATTTTTTCAAGCTAAAATCTGAATTTAAACTATCCAACACCTCTCTAAAACTCTTAAAATTTATTATATCATCTTGCTCAAGTGTTTGAATTAATCGTTCACCAAATTCTTCACAAAGTGCTCTTTTGGTCATCGAATCTTGACTGGAAATCGCTGCATTAAGATCAAGAAATGACTGCACAAGCCTTAACTCTTGGTCGGTCTGTCCATAGGCCCCCTGCGTTACTTGAAGTAATAACGTGAACAGCACTAATTTAAGCAGTTTCATCTGTTAGCGTTTCTATCCATTGAGATTCGTAAGACGCGACAGCTCATCAAACTCTGCGGTGATCGTGTCCCCTCCTTTTGTTGCTATGAACTGGGCTCCTTGTTCCGATATTTTATAACCTTTTTTTTCCAAATACCACTGCAAAGCAATCTTATGGTTCATTTCAAATTGGGAAATTAACTGTGGAAAGACAGACAGTATCCGAAGGTGATCATCTTGATATTGACGGTCTAAAACATTACTTTTGATCGTCACCAGCATTGCCCCCTGTCCATAATCAGCAATATAATAAGCGCTCGCGTCAAACATTCCGGAGGCGATCAAACCAATGCGGTGCAAATCATCTTTGGAAAAATCAAAGCTATTGTTGCTGAAAAGATCAATCCCTTGATCTTCACCATATTTTTTTAGTTGAAGAGCCTGCTGCGTAATATTTTCAGAAAGACCAGATTTGGTATTTGCCCATGCCCAAAGCCAAGTTTCGGACGAATGCGAAAAAGTCCCTAAGACCTGAATCGGAAAATCAAGGTTTGGCCCAAAACTAATCTCCTCTTTGGTCATATCAATATTCCAATTATTATTACCGATGACCGTTGCAAAATCATACTGTTTATCAAAAGCAATTCCACCAAATCTTTCAATCAATTCCTGTTCTGTGCAACAGGCCAAGCTATCTTCCGGATCCTTTGTAGACGTAACCTGTTCCACTTTAGCACCTTGCTCTACCTTAGCTCCTTGTTCTGCTTCGGTACCCTGTCCTATTTTAGTACCCTTTCCAAAAAGTTTGTTTAAAAATCCCATAATTGTTTCTCTATTTTTTTAATTCAGCCAGCAATTCTGCCCTTCTAAAACTCTCCCCATTAATTGTCAGTACGATTTCATCGATCTGTTTTAAATCAGCTACTATTTTAAGCAATTCATTTTTTCTATCTATTTTGATTTTCTTATTGATAAAAAATTCATGAATATAAAGTGTGTTCAGTTTCGGAATGGTCTTTAACTCAGTCAGATCTTTCAATTGAAACATATTGGTTAACCGCAATTCGACTAATTGATCCAATTTAGCAAAATCAACTAATTTTTTTGAATTGAGTTCAAACAAAGCAATACGTTCGAGTCCGGAAAAATCACGCAAGAAAGATAAATCACCCATCTTTGATACCGAGGAAATTTCGAGATTTCGTAATGAGGGTACATGAGGCATGATTAGATGATCACTTTTGGAAGTAAAACCTTCCAGTCGCAGCGACTCTAGCTCCAGTTCCTGCACAAAATCTAATGTATTTACTGCTCCCTTCGTACTAATAAACAATTGCTTAAGTGACTTACAATTGGCTAGCGGAGATACATCCTTAACAGCTCCCGCAATTGACAAGTGTTGCAAATTCGTGATTTTCTCGATAAATTTTAGCGAAATGCTCGTATAAAAAAACAGTTCCAATTTCTCAATCTGGTCGATAGGTTGATCTTTGAGAACATCCAAATCTTTTGCGCTATTGATCTCAATCGCTAATTCCATAGTACTTATTTTTATGCTTAACTCAAATATACTGAATGCACTAACCAACCTAATTATGCATTTACAATCCGTCAAAATCATTTATGATTCGTGAAATTATCGAATATACTGACCGGCGATCTGTATCACCTATTGAAAAAAACAGCACAAATTGTAAATGAATAAGATTTTTTTACTCACAATTATTATTTTTACCGAACAGAAAAGTTTGAAAAATGATAACAGTAGCGATAATAGAAGATGAACCCGCTGTCCGTAAGGAAATCAGTTACCTCATACAAGAGGAAACCGACACAGAACTAATTGGTTGGAGCGACAGTGTCAGAACTGCTGTAAAACTAATTGAAGAAAAGAAACCGGATGTGATCCTAATGGATATTCAACTTAAGGATGGTACAGCGTTCGATCTGCTAAAAAAACTCAATGTTATCCCACAAAACGTCATATTCATCACAGCGTATAATCATTTTGCCATCAAAGCGATCAAATATGGTGCTTTAGACTACTTGTTAAAACCTATTGATCAAACCGAATTAAAAGAAGCATTAGAACGCTACCGTCGTCGCAGCGATAATAATCCGCAATGGATGCAGCAGTTAAACATGGCACAGAATGCAATGCACCATGGCGATTTACCAGAAAGTATTGCCCTGACATCCATTCATAATGTACGTATTGTTGCTGTTCACGACATTGTATACTGTAAAGGTGATGGTCCATATACTTTTTTCTTTCTGAGTGACGGTTCCAAGGAGCTCATATCCAAACCGTTGAAATATTATGAGGAATTGTTACCTGCCCCATATTTCCTACGCACCCATCAGTCCTACCTAGTAAACCGTAAGTACATAACCGGTGTTAACCGTTCTGAGTATATTGTATTGAAAAACAAAGAAGAAATACCTATTTCATCGCGAAGGAAAAACATAATTTTAACCGAGCTTTTCCCAGAGAAATGAGATATCTGTTACAATGTATTTTCTTTTTGCTACTTATTTTACATATTGTAGCTTGCGACAAAAGACCGACTTTTTCTTCCCGAGACCATGATGCTGTTTTAGCACAGATAAAGGAGCTCGAAGACAAAAGGTTGACACCCACGAACGGCGACTCACTCAAGAGAGCCTGGCGACAGCTTGGCGAAAATCCTGATGTAAAAAATGACACCGTATTCTTTGCAAAAGTTAAATACAATACCGCTAGGCTATATGCCATGCTTCAGCAAGATTCCGCAGGCTTTTTTGTAGAGCAGGCACTTGAATTGATCGAACCTACCACCGGTAATCTAAAGTATAAAGCACTTATCTATAATGGTATTGGCAATATCCGCAGTGCCGAAGCAAAAGAACGCGAAGCCGGCTATTACTACAACAAAGCAGCTGCGATCGTTCTCTCGGACAGCACCGCAGGACTTTCTGCAGAAGCGAAATCGGCTATATTGCTCTCTGCGGCACAAAATAACCTAAGTTCGTTTCAATACAATCTCGCTGAAAAAATGAATCGGGCGGCCCTCCATCTCTCAGATTCGCTTCCAAAGGAGCATATCAATCGTCAGCGTGTATTCGTGCAGATGATTTATACACTAAATTCGTTGCAGAGGCCTGCCAAAGAAATAGCGCCATACCTCCACAAACTAGAGCAACTCCACCGACTATTTCCCGATAAGTATAATATCAGTTTTTTATACGATTCGAAAATACAGTACTTTGAAACAACACAGCAGCAAGATTCCTTGCTACATTATCAACTACTGAAAATAGAAATTGATGAGCGACTGAGCAATATCAAAGAGTCTTCTGTCTTGATGAATAATCTGTTTGTAAACTACTGTAATGTTGCAGCAATTTATGTGCTATTTAAGAAGCCCGTGCAAGCAGCTCAATATATTGTAAAAGCCAAACAGCTTAGAACACAATTCCCCAAATTGATCTTTCCGCATAATGAAATACTCTTTCAAAAAAGCTTAGCCGAGCTGTACCGTTTACAGGGCAAAAAGGAAGAAGCAATAGCCGTCCTCAATAATATTGTTCAATTACAGAGAAATGTCTATCATTCGGAAAACACACAAGCTATTGCCGAAATGAATGCATTGTACCAACTACAGGCCAAAGATCAATCCATTCGCACATTGAATGAAAGCATTAAGATCAATAAACTACAGTTACAACAAAATCGCCTGTGGCTGGTAATATCCTCTTTGGGCCTTATCTTATTGATTATTATATTATTCTTTCTATACTATAGTTTCCGTCAGCGACGCTTAAGCCAGGAGAAAGAAAAAGTCCTACTACAACAGCAATTACTGCGCACACAGATGGAACCACATTTTATATTCAACACCTTAGCAGCAGTACAGAGTTTTGTGCGATTAGATAAGAAAGAAAGCGCCATCAAATATCTCAATCGCTTTAGTCGTTTGTTGCGGAGCAATCTGGAGTTAAGTCGAGAGAATCTAGTGCCTTTAAATGAGGAGATCGAAACACTGGAAAACTATCTGACCTTACAGCAAATGCGTTTTGAAGATGCTTTTACCTATCACATTACTCAGCCAGACGAGCAGGATCTTAGTGCCATCATGTTGCCTCCCATGTTGATACAGCCTTATGTCGAAAATGCCCTACTACATGGTATTGACCTCGAAACCTGTAAAGGCAATATCGACATTCATTTTCAATTGGATGGAGATATTTTATCTGTAGACATCCTTGACAGTGGCAAGTCTGAACCAAATATCCAAGAAACTCCACATCGCTCGCTCTCCGGAACAATCAGTCATGAACGGTTGCAACTCCTTGGCAGGAAAGCAAGCATAAAAATCACGAAAAATCCTGAAGGCGGGACACTGGTCAAGTTACAAATACCTGTTACATCCTGACTTTTTTTTGATCGAACTATGCCTGCTCATTACCTTGCTATTTTTTGCAACGAAGGTCGATGCAATGAGTTTATTTCAACAAACGAGCACATAGACCACATGTCAAATCTGTAAGATTGATATTTGCGAATCGTAAAAACTATTTACGATTCGTAAATATCACTGTTTTAGCAAGCATTCCTTTCTTAGCTTTGATAAATCAGCAATGGTCTATACATGAAAAATACATTCTCCAATATCGCATGCATTAGACGAATTATAAGTTTCACTATCCTTATTGTTATAACTAGAAATATTATGGCACAAGAAGTCAATCATTATATCGCAACCGGTAAAGACAGATCCAAAACGATCAGCGGACAATATGGTGATCTCAGTGGCATCTGTCTCTTTGAAGATGGCAAATTCATGTTATATGGCTATGCTACCATGGTTTTTGGATCCTATGTCTTTGAAAAGGATTATCTCCTTTTCTATCCAGACCAGTTACCGCAATTTCAACTATATGCAAACCATAACCCCACTTTAGGAGATACCGTATCTGTCAATTTTAGAGGCTTCGAAGAGGGAAAGACTTTTGTACAGTTTGGAGATGACAATGTGCAACCAGTTTTCAACGATGGGGCCAATTGCTTCGATTTCCCGTATCTCTATGAGCTCCCGATGTCACAGTTGAAATTCGTTTTACAAAAAGAAGATTTTGATGCAGGTCCTGCATACCAGACATTCCACTATCAAAATGACCAACACCTCAATGACTTCATCGCAATCTATAATAAACCACAGCGAGCGCGGACGAATTTCGCTGCCTACCTGTATCTAACTGAAGATAAAAAGCTTGCCATAAGTCTTTCTAATTATGGCGGCAGGAAGGGTTTTTTAAGAGAAAACCAAGTAGACCCAACGCAAAAGCGCTGGCTTGAAATATTAGCAATGAAAAAAGAATACGAAAATGCGGGAAGCATTGAGTTGACGGCAATATTTTCCAATGCAGAGTATAACATTTCCTATCCCGACCTAGAGGAATATAATTTCGATAAAGCAACAAATCAATACATCAGCAAGTCCACGAAGGATAATGACCAGGAGAGTGATCCGCATGATCGCTATCTGCGTCAATATACCAAACAGCCATTAGTACCCAAGCCAGATAAGTTTGATACCAAAGCTGTCGCTGCCGTAAGTTTATTTTTTACCAGCTGTAGCCAACCTGACGAATCATACAATCACATAAAAAGAAGAAAAGACTAAATGATCAAACAAAGTTTATACCTCATCCTATTGCTATTACTCTCTACGAGTAGTTATGCACAGTTAAATTTGCGAAAAGCGATTTTGCAAAGTGATTTGATTATTTCTATCAATAACCATCGGCAGGACAGCATTTGGGAAAATAGTTTTAACAGCGACACCAGTTCCGCGGATTATATCTTGTGCAATGCATTGACATCCGAAAAGTTTGAAAAATATGAAAAAAGAGATATTATGGTACATTTACTAAAAGTCGCAAGTGAATGGTAATAAGCAATGGTATCAAGTTTGCTTAGCGTAATGAATAAAAAACAGTGATCGACCATGCGTATCCTGAGACGAGTTATTATATTAGTTATATCATGTTTCACCCATATCGTTGCCTATGGACAGCAGCGTACGGTCGAACAGATCGTAGATCAAGTGATTCATTCATATAACAACAAAGACAGTCTCGCGTTTAATGCACTTCTTAACAAAGAGCTTGGTTTCTATTTCATCACCACTTTGGGAGTCAATAATCGTTGGACACATACATCAAAAATTTCTTTTAATCACCATACAGATTGTTCGATCAACAACCCTTACCAAGACTTTCTGGCACAGGATCAGATCTCAATCCCAAAATCAAAAAATATAACGTATAGCGATCGACCTTTTTTCGAGTGCGAAACAATCTACAAAAAAGGCGTATTTGTCGCAAATAAAGGTAAATACCATCCCTTATCAGAATCTATTATTTTTTATAGAACACACTATTCAGTCATTATCGGTGAAGAAATTACGTCGAATAAAGCGCAAGAACTAGACCATCTCTATAGCCAGGTAAAGCGTATTGAAAATCAGAGTCGACGCATTATTGTCAACAGCGACACAGGCACTTTTATTTTTTATATTACCAAAATTGACACACAATGGTGGCTAACAATGATAGATTTTGCCAGCGCCGATTGCAGTGTGTAATTGTCCGCATCTGAACAAGAAATGTTCGAATACGAACAGTCCCTCCGCACAACGCCAAAACATAAACAACTAAAAATCAAACAACTAAAACAATGGCAAATCAATTGCAATTCTATTTTAACATAAAATAGTCATCTATTGATAATTGATACCGCTATGTTAAAAATCTACATAAAAACTGCTTGGAGAAGTTTAAAAAGTCAGCGCTTCTTCTCATTAATAAAAATAGGCGGATTTGCTTTTAGCATAGCAATCTGTATGCTTATTGTTTTGTACGTAAAGCATGAGTTGAGCTATGATAAATTTCACAAAGATTCCAACCTACTTTTCAGGGTAGTAGGCGTAATCAATAAAGACAATACTGTTCTAAAAGGATTATCGTTACCTGCTCCAGCGGGCGCTACTTTAAAAGAAGAATTTCCAGAAATTATTGCCTCCGGAAGATTATTAACAAACCCTCTTTTTGGTGCTGGAACCAATCAAGTCGCCACAACTGGGAATGCCGAACTATTTTCAGAAGAAGGTTTCTGTTTTGCGGATCAAGCGATCATGGATTTCTTCCCAACCAAAACAATATTCGGTTCATTAAGCCATGCGCTCGACAATCCAAAGACTATTGTAATCACCAAGCGGAAAGCAGCAAAACTATTTAAAGGAAATCCGATCGGAAAACGCATTTATTTAAATAATGAGAAATCAAATGAGTATTCCATTACAGCAGTCATTGACGATATTCCCACAAACTCCAATCTATATGGATTTGATTTCTTTATGACATTAAGTGGTCATGAACCTTATGAAGGTGAAAAATTAAATTGGCTGGCCTCCAACTATACGACCTATTTTAAAGTCAGAGAGGGCACCGATATTCAACAATTGGAAAAGAAAATCACAAAATCCTACATTCAGGATCATTATAAACCCGCTATGATTAAAGCAGGTATGACAGTCAATGAAGAGATTTGGAATACTGCAAGAATGACCTTACAGCCTTTGGAAAAGATTCATCTATATTCCAATGATGTCCAGACTCATAAAATTGAAAGTCAAAATCGTGGTGATATTCGATTGGTCTATATTTTTGGTGGAATAGCGACATTTATATTGATTATCGCAATGATCAATTTTATCAATCTGTCCACTGCCAATGCTGCTACACGTGCAAAAGAAGTTGGTGTCCGAAAGACAATTGGTTCCGGTCGAAAGGCCCTCATTATACAGTTCATGACGGAGTCTTTTTTATACAGTGGAATCTCGATCGCATTTGCCTTATTTTTCGCTGTGCTTTTACTTCCCTTTTTCAATCAGATTGCCGGCAAATCCTTAGTTTTTCCTTGGACGACCTGGTATTTCATCCCCACCCTTTTCATCTTCGGTTTATTGATAGCTATTGTATCTGGAATTTATCCTGCGATGTATCTTTCTAAATTTAAGCCGATTGCTGTATTAAAAGGAAACGTAAATTTAAAATCTAGCCGCAACTGGTTTCGAAATGGACTTGTTATCTTCCAGTTTGCAACATCTATCATCCTGATCATTGGCACCTTGGTCATCAACCAACAAATAAAATATATTTTAAATAGAGACCTAGGATTCAATAAAGAGCAAGTGCTCATATTAAGAGGAACGGGCACTTTGGATGGAAAGCAAAGGTTATTAAAAAACGAATTAAAGGAACTGTCCAGTGTGGCTTCTGTTTCTATAGGCGATTACCTACCAGTTACGATGGATGGCGTAAAACGTAACGGAAATTCATTTTGGAACGATGGTAGACAAAATCAAGACGTGGGTGTAGGCGGTCAGAACTGGATTGTTGATGATGATTATATCTCCACCTTCGGGATCAAAATCCTCGAAGGCCGTAATTTCAACATGAACATGCCAACAGATTCCGCGGCGATAATAGTCAATCAGAAGATGGTAAAAGAGTTGAACATCAAGAATCCAATTGGTGCAAAAATTCGAAATTATGCAACTTATACAATCATTGCTGTGGTCGAAGATTTTATCTTTGGAAACATGCGTAATGAAGATGTTAAACCGCTGGCATTGGTTATTGGTGGTAGTCCGAATATGATGTCCATTAGACTTAAATCAGACAAAATGGAACAAAGTATTCAGAAAATTACGAACGTTTGGAATAAATTCTCTCCAAATCAAAAGATCCAATACACCTTCTTGGATGAAGGATTTGCCATGTTATATGCAGATGTACAACGGACTCAGGTTATTGTCTCAACTTTTGCAGGGTTAGCTATATTTATTGCCTGTTTGGGCTTATTTGGACTTGCCGCATTTGTGACCCAGCAACGGACAAAAGAGATCGGCATCCGGAAGGTGCTTGGAGCCAGTTTGTTAGGAATTATAAAATTGTTATCCGTTGATTTTATAAAACTTATTTTCATCGCCATTCTAATCGCCTGCCCTATTGGCTGGTGGGCAATGAACACTTGGCTACAGGACTTCAACTACAGAATCAGTATCCAGGTTTGGACATTTATACTTGCGGGAATCTCGAGCATGTTAATAGCATTTGGAACCATCTTTTACCATGCGCTAAAAATAGGACGAATAAATCCGGTCAATAGCTTAAAAGACGAATAATTTCCCGTTCATACATTTCATCGACACATGGCATATTACATTGCTGTCGGTGAAATGTTGTTATTACAAAACCTCTCTTAGTAATTTCAATTAAATTACTTAACTTAGCATTTAGACCAAACGATTACGTTTTGAATACAATTCTTAAATTTATAGTTGCTTAATTAGCCTCACAAACCACAGGCTAATCATTCTTTTATTTGGGTAATCCTATCCAAACAGGTTTTCATTTGATTTTATTATTCACCTTACCGCTGTAGCAAATATTTCCTTTTTGTTATGCAAGCTATCGATACCCTCGTGTTGTGATAGCAGAAACATCGTGAATAATTTCAAAAAAATTAACAAAGAATATTAAGCACGACTATAAATAATGCAACAGGAATATACATGGGCTGTCAGTCCAAACAATACACCACTATTAAAGAAATCATGTAGCCACTGCGATAGTAAACAATTTTATTGCAGTGAAAAATTCAGAATAAATGCACAGAAAAAAAACGTTGACGTATGGTTGATTTATCGATGTGTTAAATGCGATAGCACATACAATTTGACCATATTTTCACGTACTAGACCGACTACAATAGACAGTATATTGTTCAACAAATTTCAAAATAACGATACAGAACTGGCTTGGAAATATGCATTTTCCGAAGAAATGAGAAGAAAAAACAAGGTTGATGCCGATTTAGCTACAGTAACCTATGCTTTACAATATGACCAGATTTCAAGCGATGAATTGCTGTCTTTGAATGAAATGATCTTAACATTCGAGGTTGACTATCCCTTTGACTTTCAACTTAGGTTATCATCCCTCATTCGTACCTGTCTCAACCTTTCCTCAAGGCAGCTCGATCAACTAATCATGCAAGAAGCAATTACGGTAACTCGAAAATACTTACAGAAAAAGCATAAGATAAAAGACAAAGATCGCATTGAAATTGATTGTAAAAAACTTAAAAGTGTACTGTGTAAAAAGCCCTAAAGTATACGGTAATGGATTGATCTGATCGTTGATTATCTAAAAAAATAGCCTCAATTTCTAGTTTTTTTTTTTAGAGAGCCGTAGTCTATGACAAATTAAGGGAACCGTTGGTTCCCTTAATTTGTCATATATAAAATGAAGTACTTTTTATAAGTATTCATTATCTATTTTTGCTGAAGTTTATCCGATAGCATCTTCATATAAAAACCACCTACAACACTACGCGCCTTAAAATTCTCACGTATCCCTGTATTCGCATCGTAAAAATCATTTAGTGGAACACGTGATTCTGTTTGGATCGCGTGGTTGTAAACGGGATGCACCAAAGCTTCGAATTCTTCTCTAGTTGGTGCGAACGTTGCAGTCCACAAAATCCAGTCGTTTTTGGTATATGCTTTTCGGCTATCCAATGGAATTCCAAATCTACTTTGTTTGGTAAGGTAATACTTGATCTCCGTGTTGTAGACTTTCTGTGGAAATAGATTTAGTCCCAGCACCTTGTCCCAAATCAGATTATATTTTTGGCTCCAGGTGTTTTTATCGTCAAATGTCAGCGCGTAATGGTCTCCGGCATCTGCCATTTCCATCCATTTTGGCACCATCTCCTCCGCGATGGCACGATATTTCTTCGCCGTTTCAGTTTCACCGATAGCTTCAGCCATTTGCGCATAACAGGCAATCCCTACAATAGCCTTTACCGATAAGTTTACGTTACGGGCAAGATGGCCCGCAAAATCATCTGTACATAATTGCGTTTTAGGATCAAAACCATCCTTTACAAGATAGTCTACCCAAGTGGTGAGCGTCTTCCAGTGCTTACGTGCATAGCTTACATCCCCCTGTACTTTTGAAATCGCAGCTGTCAAAATAATCATATTTCCAGACTCTTCGACAGGCATTGGCTCGCCATAAGTCTGTCCATTGGCCAATGGGTATGTACCTAGATCATGCGCCGCCCAAGGGTGAGGATATTTGCCACTTTCACTAAAGTAAAAGATACCAGTCAACATGCCTTTCAACAATTCCGGATTATAGATCAAGTATAAAGGCGCCGATGGATAAGTGACATCGACAGTATTAATAAAACCACCACTGTTGTTCTCTTTGGACAACCAGAGCAATTCATCCTGTGGACTTTTCACCAAGGTATGTGCAGCAATACTCTGACGATAGGCCAGTGTTGTTAAATGTGCATATTCCTTTCCGCCAGATTTTAGCGCATCCGTGTAGACCTGTTTGTCGAAAGCAACACATCTGTCCATTACTGAACGATATTCATTAGCTGCTAAGGTAAGCTGATTTTCAATGGTTTCCTTACCAGAATTATTCCACCAAGGCCGCAGATCTTTTTTGAAATATTGGATAGCATAAATCTCATCATAGCCAAGTTCAACAAAACGTTCGACTTCCTTGTCGCCCACTGTCCCAAAAGGAATGATTGTATTCAATGATAATGCTGTCCCCCTTGTACTTTTTGACTTTGTATTCCCTTTTCTAAAGTCATCCACAGCCGTTGCCATTGGACTTACAAACTGCTGCGACTGATCTTTTTTGAGTGAGGCAACATAAAAATAGCCCCAGTCAATACGCATATCATCGGCTCCTTTTTGCAACATAGGTTGTTCGACTGTTCCTGCTTTCAAAACAGCTAATTTGTCAGTCTCATATTTTTCAGCAACGACCTCTTGTGATGATTTATAGACCGCAATGTTGGATGCCGCACTTAAAAAGACTTTTACAGCATGTTGCTTTCCATCATTTGCTTTTACCTGATAGGTAATATAAGACACAGGACGAGCCAATAGATTAAGATCATCCATCAATAGCGGCGATGTAAATGTAAGCTTCAGATCGACTTTGCCTGCCTGGAAGTTATATATGGTACGTGTGGCTGTTATTTCCACATCTTTCTGTATGGCAGTTTGTATTTTAGGTCCCCCCTCTTTGAGTCTATCTACTAGGCCAAAATCAAGAAAACGGCCTCCGGCAGTATTGCGCAGATGAATAGCGATCTGATTTTGACCCGCCTTTAGGTCCGACTTATTTATCGGCAAGTATTGGAAGCTGTTTGTCCAACCCGCCTTTTCATAAACCTTTTTCCCATTTAAAAACACTACGACATTATCATCATGATTCAATTTTAAGAAGAGTTCGTTGATGCCTTGGGGGTCGGTCACATTAAATGCACGACGTACCCAGATATCATCCGATTTCCACAAAGTCTTGACATGTTTTTGATCATCTCCTAGAGGAGCAGCACCTGATTTCCAGTCACTGGCTTTATAAGAAGAGGACTGCCACTCTCCTTTGGGTTTAGACTCCGTATATTGTACTGTAAAAGACTGATCTTCCGCAGTGGGAAGAATCGTTTTATAATTGGGTTCCTCCTTACCAAGAAAACGATAAATATTGCCGTCGACATTAATCAGTCCCAAGAGTGAATGATCCGCTTCGGTCCAATGTTTGGTGGTCGATGCATTCAGCTGATCCGTCATCGACCAGATACTAAAGTTTGGATTGTGGGTAATCAATGGGTAAGCTGGCGCTTTTCTTTGTTGCGCCTGTGCATCAAAAAAGCTCGATATACAAGCTAACAAGCAACAAATACTCACTTTTCCGAGTTTGTTCATCTTAAAAATAGATTTTTTAAAGGGTTTGATCATATATTTTGATAAAATTAGCGACGTAGCTGTTTTTCAGGCATAAAAAAATGAATCATTAAAAATGCGTTAAAAATAAACATGAGCTTCACAACAAATAACGTTGGAATAACTGACATTCAGCAGCCTCTTCGTATCATTTTATATGCAATTTATATCATATTGCTGCTGGTCCCCAAAAAGATTAGCGGATAAAAAAGGTAATCGAAAAAGATTGGAACATCCGATAACTGGGTTCCACAAAAAACATTATTATCTTTGGCTATCCGATCAGGATCAGATTGGTTACGCTGAGTGATTGGTATCAATTTTACCTTGGAGAATATGAGAAGATTTTATATTTTTTTCTTTACGATTATACTATGCTTTTGTTCAACAATCGTTGGGCTATATGCGCAAGAAAACGATTCAATCAATAAAAAAGAACTTGGTTTAAGCACCTTGTTAAATGATATCCGACAACAACAGATCAACGATTCACTCGAACGTCAGAAACTACAGCATGAAATCGCCAGTCTCAAAAGTCAGAATAGTCCCAAGAAAGAAAATTTAAAACAACAGCTCAATAATTTTGACGAAGAAAACAACCTGCGCAAGCAACAGTTAAAAATCAAAGTCGACTCGATCAAAAAAAACACCAAGCGTTATGCCGTCGCACCATTTAATGACACCCTTTTTTATATCTACAACAAATTAGGGTCATCCCTGGCCAAAGATCGCGCCTACAATGTGGTCAACAGAATTGAGAATCTCTATGAAGATGATTTTGTAAAAGTAGATTCCTTCAAAATCGAAAACAACGAAATCAGCGCCGATATTGTTTACAAAGATCTGATCATTACTTCCATCACAGAACTTGACGCCCTACTGGAGGGTAAAAGTAAAGAAGAGATTGCCAACCAATACCTCAAACGTATCCAACAGGCCATCAGTCAGGAAAGAGCAGACAATAGCATTACCAAAGTGCTGATCCGTACAGGACTTGTCCTCCTAATCCTTGTGGTCTTTTCGATTTTGGTGTATTTTATCAATAGACTAAAAAAATATGGCACTAATCGCCTATTGACCGAACGTACAGAGCGGATCAAAGACGTTAAGATCAAAAATTATGTATTCCTCACCTCCGTTCAGAAAACCCGTATTTTCATTAGCACAATCAATATTGCGCGTTGGGGACTGATTGTGTTAATCGCTTTCATTATGCTTCCCATTGTTTTCAGCGTCTTTCCCTTTACGCAAAGCTGGGCATCCAATCTGATCGGACTTTTTACCAAACCCCTGAAAAAAGCGGTCTTCGCCATTTGGGATTATATTCCAAATCTGATCACTGTTTTTGTCATTCTATTTGTCATGCGTTATGCGGTAAGGTTTGTAAAATATATTTTTAACGAGATTGATAAAGGTAAATTAGAGGTCAATGGCTTTCACCGGGAGTTTGCTATGCCTACATTTACCATTGTCCGGTTTCTATTACAGGCCTTTACATTGGTACTTGTATTCCCTTATCTCCCTGGTGCCAATTCAGACATCTTCAAAGGAATATCTGTTTTTATCGGGGTGCTATTTTCCCTGGGATCATCCTCCGCCATTTCCAATATTATTGCAGGTCTTGTCATTACCTATATGCGGCCTTTTCGCATCGGTGACCGAATCACAATTGCGGATAAGACAGGTGTTGTCATTGAAAAATCACCCTTAGTAACCCGGCTAAGGACGATTAAAAATGAGGAAATCACCATTCCGAATTCCTCCATCCTATCGGGCAATACGGTTAATTATTCTACCTTTTCAGAAGAAGGAATATGTTTTCAGGTTGAACTCACAGTAGGCTATGAAGAACCTTGGCAACGGATACACGAATTGCTCTTAAATATTCCATCACGAATAGCACGGGTCAATCAACTTCCGGCACCATTTGTCTTACAAAAAAAACTAGACGACTTTTATGTCCTCTACGAGCTGAATGTTTATATTTCCAAATCAGGTGAAATTGAGCTGGCTAAATCCGAAATTTATCAACATATTCTCAATGACTTCCTAGCTGCAGGTATTGAAATGAATGGCCCACACCTATTTGCAAAAGTGGATCATGTACCACAATACCAGCATAAAAACACGGATACATCGTATTAAGGTATGTGATCTATCTCTGGATCAGTTTTATTGGCATGTAGCATCATTTTGGCTAGATTACCCAACTGTACCAGCGCAAAACGTAGTTCATCCGTCCAGGGTAGCCCTAAGCAGAGACGCATACAATTTTGAAATTGATTTTGCAGGGTGAACATTCTCCCCGGTGCAATACTCATGTTCTTTTTTAATCCGTAGTTGTAAAGCTTTGTCGTGTCAATACTTTTTGGCAATTCGACCCAGAGCGCTAGCCCGCCCTGGGGTCTGCTGATCCGCGTTCCTTCCGGAAAAGACTCAGCGATCACATTGGAAAACCGTTGATAGTTTTCTTGCAATGTTTTCCGAAGATGATAGAGATGATGATCATATCTTCCAGTCATTAAAAAATTACCCACTGCCTCGTGAATTAATGTTGTAGACGACAAGGCATGAATTAATTTTAAGCGGAGAATCTGATCCTTGTATTTCCCAGCAGCAACCCACCCCACCCGGTAGCCCGGGGCCAATGTTTTTGAGACCGAGCCACACCATAACACATTGCCATCTTCGTCAAAGGTTTTACAACATTTGGGTCGTTCGTTACCAAAATAGATATCGCCATAAGTATCATCCTCAATCAGTGGAACAGCGTGCTTAGCAAGTAACCTGACCACTTCCATTTTATTTTTATCGGGCATACAATAGCCCAATGGGGTATTGAAATTGGGCACAAGCAGACAAACATTGATCTCGGGCAGTAAGCGTTCAAGCGCAAGGATATCAATCCCCGACATTGGATTGCAAGTCAATTCAATAACCTTTAATCCCAAACTCAGAACCAACTGCAAAATACCGGGGTAGCAGGGACTCTCCAACGCAATCGTATCTCCCGGCTTGGTCAATGCCATCAGACAGAGCGACAAAGCATGCATACAACCATTCGTTGTAATGACATCATCCGCTGTCAATCGACCATCCCAGCCCAAGGAACGGGCCGCTACCATCCTACGCAATTTCAAATTCCCCTGTAAAGGTTCATATTCAGCGCCAGCAGCATCTAATTCTCGGGTTGCAAGTACGATTTCCTTTTTTAATTTCGCCAAAGGCAGTAAATCCCCTGAAGGAACACCGATGGAAAACAAGGTGAGGTCTTTACGCCCCATATTCGCGTACACGCTACTGATCAGCTCATTGGGCTCAACACTATCCGCCATAAGCTTTATTTGACCTGTTTCGGGTAGTTGCAATTTATGCTGATTCAATGCGTTAACAAAATACCCTGACTGCGGTATCGAATAAATTAGTGATTGCGCTTCCAAAGCGAGGAATACCCGCTTAGCTGTATTCATACTGATACCATGTTCTTTGCTCAACATACGCACTGATGGCAGCCGTTCATTGGGCCTGAGAACACCATTTTTTATTTTACTCGCTATATTTTGAGCCAAAACACTATATAGAAAGTCTTTTCCCATTTTGTAAATATAACTGTATCCATCAATTAAACAAAAACTGTAACTGTACTCAACCTTAACTATTCACGAGATTTGTATCAAAATTTAGATAATCTGACAATGCGCATCAATACAAAAGTAACGGAATCATCAAATGGCTGGCTAAACGGTTTACTGGGCGTCATTATATTTAGTGGATCATTGCCTGCAACACGGATCGCGGTCTTAGATTTAGATCCATTCTTTGTGACAGTAGCCCGCGCTTCCATTGCAGGTTTGCTCGCCCTTATCGTATTATTGATCAACAAGGAAAAATTCCCTCAAAAAACACAGTTCTTATCCCTTGGTATTGTGGCTTTAGGCGTTGTCATTGGTTTCCCCTTATTGAGCGCCTTGGCCCTACGCTATGTGACTTCCGCACATTCCATTGTCTTTGTAGGTATACTTCCCGTATCAACTGCTGTTTTTGGTATCATTCGTGGTGGCGAGCGCCCCCGGCCAGTATTCTGGATCTTTTCGATATTTGGCAGTCTTTTGGTTGTTGGATATGCCCTCAAACAAGGTATAGCTTCCTCTCCTATTGGCGATATACTCATGCTATTATCTGTTATTCTTTGTGGACTGGGGTATGCCGAAGGGGGCAAGCTTTCAAAGACAATGGGAGGCTGGCAGGTAATTTCCTGGGCATTGGTATTTTCATTACCAGTAGCTCTGCCCTTGACTTATATTTTTCTTCCAACCACGGTAGCGCATGTAAGCATCGGAGCCTGGATAAGTCTTGCTTACGTTTCCCTCTTTAGCATGTTTATCGGTTTTATCTTTTGGTATAAAGGATTAGCCCAGGGAGGAATCGCTTCTATTGGACAGCTACAGCTACTTCAACCTTTCTTTGGTCTAATCTTAGCTGCCAGCTTACTTCACGAAGAAGTAAATATCGGCATGCTATTCGTTACCATTGGCGTCATACTCAGCGTGGGTGGTGCTAAAAAATTTGCCAGCTAACAAGGTAAAATAAAACAGGCCTTGTTAGCTGACCATTATAAAAACAACACATACATCAGTTCGGCAGCGACAGTACCGTCCGGCCATTCAACCTCACGAGAATGCGTATAGGTAAAATTAAAGGCTTGATTTGCTGCCCTTGACGATTCATTCCCCGCGCGATGCGATACGGTGATATGTTCACACCCCTTCTCGCGGGCCCATGCAATACGCGCCTGATAAAATAATCTAGACAGTCCTTTTCCACGATGAGGTTCTCGAACAAAAGAAGCAATCAGAATCGCATTTGAGGCATCATCACGATCCACCACCACGCCTGTCAGTCCTACGATAACCTCTTGATCGTATAGTCCAAATATCGCACAATTTCCATTCTCAAGTAGTGCCACCCAATCTTGCTGGCTGTAAGCCGCCTCCCGCTGATAATTACTTCCAAATACCCCAGGATCAGTATGCAACGCTTCCAATCTAATCTTCTTATAATCTTCCCATTGTGCTGGATCCAAGCGCCGCAATACGTAATTTTCTTTCCTCATTTCGTCTTTTGCTATCACCAAAGGTAAATATAACCAACAATCTCGATTAAACCCATTAAAATTATCACTGGACTATCCACTTTATTGAATTTGGACCATTTATTCCCTTCACTTTAGCCCTATTTTTGTTATGATCACAAAAACACCTTTGTATGTACGTACCCAAACATTTTCAATTTGAAGACTACACCGAACAGATCGCATTTATGAAACAATATAGTTTTGCAACTATTGTATCCATAAAAGACTATATCCCGATAGCGACACAACTTCCCTTCCAGATCAATGAACATGCAGATAAGCTATTTTTAAGCTCGCATTTTGCTGTTACAAATGAGCAAGCAAAGTATATCGTAGAAAACACTTCGTTGGTTATTTTCTCTGAACCACATGCCTACATATCCCCTGTGCATTATGACAAAGAGGAAAGCGTCCCAACCTGGGACTATATCGCTGTACATGCCTACGGAACAGCACGAATTATAAATAATGAAGACGAAAAAATAGAAGTGCTTGAACAGATGATCAAGACCTATGACAGTGCTTATTTAGACCAATGGCGCGGGCTCTCAGATCGTTTTAAAAAGGGCATGTTACGAGGTATCGTCGCCTTCGAACTGGAAGTAACGGATCTACAGGGGCAAAAAAAGATTAGTCAGAACAAAACTGCTGTCGAAAGGGAACGTATCGCTACACATTTAGAAAAAGGGGGCAATTCTGTCGAAAAGAGCATCGCTAAATCTATCAGAAACTTACAGTCTTAATTTATTACACACAGCCACATGGACAAAAATTCAATAAACATAAAAATTCTCAAAGTGAAAATGACTGATATTGATCTATTGCAGAATATAAGTCAGCAGACCTTCATCGAGGCATTTTCCGAAGCCAATATAGCAGCTAATATGGCAAAGTACATGGCGGAAAAATTTTCGAAGGAAACACTATTGGCTGAATTAAGCAATCAAGGGTCGGAGTTTTATTTTGCGCGACTCGACAATAGAGTCATTGGCTATCTCAAAATAAACAGTGAAAAGGCGCAAACTGAATTACAACATGAGCATGCACTGGAAATAGAACGTATCTATGTACTACAAGAATTTCATGGAAAAAAAGTAGGGCAGCTTCTTTATGAAAAAGCATTGGATATCGCCAAGTTAAAAAATGTCGGGTTTATCTGGCTGGGGGTATGGGAGGAAAATCTTCGTGCGATCAGTTTTTATCAAAAAAATGGCTTTGTCGCCTTCGATAAACATATTTTCAAATTGGGCGATGATGAACAAACCGATATTATGATGAAAAAAAATTGGACCAACAATTAATTCAGAAACATGAAGTCAACTATTATCGACAATATAAATGCTGTACGGCGTCGGATCAAAGAAGCTTGCCAAAACAACGGCAGAGATCCACAAGAAGTAACATTATTGCTCGCAACAAAAACCGTAACAGCAGAGCGAATTAAAATAGCTCTACAGGCTGGACAGACCCTAATTGCTGAAAACAAAGTACAAGAATTAAAAGAGAAGTACGAAGAGCTACAGGAAATTCCGCACAACAATCATTTTATCGGGCACCTACAAACCAATAAGATTAAAGAAATCCTCAAATATAATGTCTCTTGCGTACAGTCTGTAGATCGTTTGGATTTGGCCCAAAAACTCCATCAGCGACTCACAGCCGAAAATAAAACCATCGATATACTCATTCAGGTAAATACATCTTACGAAGAGAGTAAATATGGTGTTGCTCCGGATCAGGTCATTGATCTTGTCAGACAGATTTCGGTTTTCCATACCTTACACATAAAAGGCTTGATGACGATCGGTCTTCTGAGTGCCGAGGCTGAACGAGTGCGCAAGTGTTTCCAGTTGCTCAAAAAGATTCAACAACAAATCATTATGCTCGATATTCCGAATGTATCGATGCAAGAATTATCCATGGGAATGAGTGGGGATCTGGAAATAGCAATTGCCGAAGGCGCTACTATTGTACGAGTAGGAACGGCGATATTCGGACAACGAAATACCCCCGATAGTTATTATTGGAACGAGAATTTGATTTAAAAATATAGCTTATGAATGTGCATTTTATACAACATGAAGATTTTGAAGCTCCAGGAGCCTATTTGCAATGGGCACTAGCACGACACCATAAAACGAGTTTCTCTAGGGTATATCAATATGAAGCGCTACCACAAGACGGCACGATGATAGACTTATTGGTTATTATGGGAGGCCCTCAAAGTCCAGATTCCTCTCAACAAGAATATCCTTATTATGATGCGCGAGCTGAAATTGCCTTAATCAGGCAATGTATACATGCTGGAAAAGCCGTTGTTGGGGTTTGTCTAGGATCACAATTGATCGGTGAAGCCCTAGGGGCAACCTACGAACCGAGTCCGGAAAAAGAAATAGGCGTCTTTGGTATCCAACTTACTCAAGACGGTTTGGCAGATCCGAAAGTTGGGCATTTTGGCGAATTTCTACCTGTCGGTCACTGGCATAACGATATGCCTGGACTTAGCGCAGACAGTCAAGTTCTTGCAGTCAGTGCAGGTTGTCCAAGACAGATCGTGAAGTACACCGATCTGGTTTATGGCTTTCAATGTCATATGGAACTCAACTCGGAAGTTGTCGAACGGTTGATTCAGGCAGAGAAAGATCTTCTACGCAAAAGCAAACAGCATAAATTCGTGCAGACTCCAGATCAAATCCGCGGTTACGACTACACCGAGATGAACAATAAGTTATTTCAGTTTCTCGATCACCTGGAAGTTGCATATCAACATACAAAAAACAATTTTTAGAACGGATCACAGTAATCCAACCCCGGTTCATCGCCATAGATAGCAATCCAACATTACAGCGCATGAACAACGGTGTTGAAAATGACCGAAGGTACAGCATCTGTAGTAGATTTAGCAGATTTTAGGAACGAGGTATGAAAAAAAACTGTAGATTTAGTTATCAAACAAAACGTCGATGGATTTTACACTTAAGCATTTTTTAAGATCAGCCACGCTATTAATCTTCGGTCTGCTGTTATTTTCATGTTCGGTCAAAAAGAACGATGAAAATCTAATTTGGTATGAAAACCAGGTTATTGAACAGGCAGTACCCGAACAAGATTCTGTTTACAGAATACAGATTGGTATGATGGCTTCTTCTTTTTGGTTGGATAACAAAGGTGACGAGCAGAAAGATCAGTTATCTCTTTTACAAGAGAGTCTGAAGCAACGGAATCTCCTTACTATTGGCGTTGAAAAAGGAACCAATAAAATCATTCGTGTCAATAAATAGCAATAAACAGCTAGTACTCCGTAACGCTAACACGAATGATTTCAACAGTTTTTAATATAAAAACGCGTCTGATCCCAGTTCCAATTATAAATTTTGTCCTCCATATCGAGATGGAATCAGGCTATTTTTTCCATTAAGTAAATCTGTGGTGTCTCTTGCAGCTTCTCCTCAACCATTCGCCCAAATGCGAGGATATAAGGTTGCTGGTTATGTGCATCCAGTCCCGTCCGGCTTTCCCAGATTTCATAAAAGATAAACTGATTCTCATCTTCAGCCAGCTGATGCAGATCATACTGTATACAAGCAGCTTCCTTTCGGCTCTCTTCGACCATACGCTGCAATGTATGCATGACCTCGTTTCGAAATGCTGGATTTGCCTTTAAAATAGCCGTTATATAGATCTTCATGATAACTGAGTTTCAAAATAAAAATACCTCTTCCAAATATGCTTTATATTCCCTTTCGTAGTTATCCACACGCTCCTGCGTTGCGCCTTTCTCCATATCATGGAAATGAAAACTTCCAATACTTTCCAGTCCTGCAAATTGATTCATCTTATGGAAGCCAAACAGAACACCTTCATCAACAGAATGCTGATCAAAAAACTCACCTTCCATCGTAAAAGCCGTATCTGGCGCGTTCCAACTTGAGGTTACAAAATACTTTTTCCCATGCATCAATCCACCGGTACCATAATTGATTGCAGGGTTCTTACGCGAACGGCCATCACTCCGATAGATTCCATTATTGTGTCCAGCTGTAAACACTTCATCTATATAAAGCTTTAGACGATTAGGCACCTGAAACCACCATACTGGAAAGTGATAAACAATGATATCCGCCCATTTAAAATTTTCAGCTTCGACCATCGCGTCAAACGCATCATTTACATTGGTCACACGGGTTTCAAATCCATTCTTAACCAAAGTTTGCTCCGTCCAATTTGTAATTGTGGTATTAAAAGAGCCACCTGAGTGTGCGAACTCCTGTCCGCCATTGATAATAAATATATTCATCTCTATTATTTTTATTATTGATAACACAAATTTCTATCATTTTTATGAATCACACAAATAATTTAAATTGTATATTTGTATCATTAAAATAATAGATATGAAATGGAACTTAGAATGGCTTCGTACTTTTAAGGCGATTTATGAGACCGGCACACTGTCAGCGGCCGCACAGGAATTATTTATTTCGCAACCTGGCGTGAGTCTACATCTCAACTCCTTGGAAGCCTTTACAGGGCACAAACTATTCGATCGGTCAGCACGCCGGATGGTACCGACAGAGAAAGGAAAAATTTTATATAATTATATTATTGATCCGCTTAAAAAGCTAGAAATAGGCGAACAACATTTTCACAATCGAGCTCTGGATGAACGTATTACCATCAGCGTTGGTATGTGTTTTGAAACCTTTCAATACACTCTTGAGGAGCATATTGCCCAGCTTCCCTTTAACCTCATTATTAAATTCGGCGAATATCCACAGATGCAACAGGATCTGGACAATGGATTACTCGACCTCATTATTACACCGCAAAAAGGCAATCAGCAGAATTTAGTCTATCAGCCCTTTTCGAAAGAGCGTATCGTGCTGATCGCAGGTTGCCAAACAGATACAACAGAATTGGAAGCTTTATTGCATGGCAATAAGATCAAAGAAGCTTCTGAGCTATTAAAAAAACAGCTATGGTACAGCACTGCCGCAGATATGGATCACCTCAGGAATTTCTGGTCAACACATTTTGGCGAACATCCCGATTTCAGCCCCAATTACATTGTACCCAATATCAGTTCCATTATACGCTGTCTCAGCAATAACAAAGGCTTTTCTATTGTTCCTGATTTTTTATGTGCAGAAGCTATTGCCTCCGGCAAAATAAAACTGGTGTGGGAAGGTCAATCTCCGGTTGAGAATACGCTTTATTTTGGCACACGCAAGAAAACAATGTACCAAGAGGAAATCAGCAAATTGGAAACATTGCTACAGGAAAAATGGTAGATTTCCCTTACTGATTCAGCATCTTACTTAAAAATTCTGGGGTCACGCCAATATAGGCGGCCACTTGCTTTTGCGGAAGACAGGCTATTAAGCTAGGATAGCGTGTGCAAAATCGTTCATAACGCTCCTTTGCAGTCAAACGCAGATTTTCCATGGCACGGCTCTGGTAATATACCAAGGCGTTTTCTGCCAACACCCTGAAATAGATATTCAATTTTGGGATCTCCGTATACAATCTATTGAGATCTGTTTTTGCGATCATTGCAATTTCAGAATCAAATACAGCATCAACGGCAAGATATCCCGGTTTACCCGTGACTAGACTATACATATCTCCTATCCACCAACCTTCGGGTGCAAACTGCTGAATATATTGATACCCATTTTCATCTACACAATAACTGCGCAGACAACCCGAAACGACAAATAGCGCATAACGGCTCACATCCCCTTCCAACAACAAAAACTGTTTTTTCTTGACCTTTTTTAATTTGACAAAGGAAAAGAAAAGATCCATTTCCTCCATCGTAAGATCAATCTGTTTCAGGATGCTTTCCGCTAATATATGTTGATCCATGCGACAATACGAATTGATATTTAACAAATATAGTTTATCCCAAACCCCGAACCAAAGTTTCTATCAATTGTTTATTTTTTGCAGAAAGTCATCTACATGACCTTCTGCAAGTCAAATACAGTTAGATATTGATCGATGGTCGTCCTGATGCTATGACATGTGCTTCCTTCATTACTTCGGAATACGTCGGATGGGCATAAGAAATCCTGGCCATACTGTCTGCCGTAATTTCATATTCCAGCCCTACGACTGCCTGCGCAATAAGATCTGCAGCCCTTGCTCCCAGCACATGTACACCCAGCAGTTCACCGTAGACCGGATCCGCCAAAACTTTCACAAAGCCCTGAGTGTCCATTCCCGCACGTGCACGGGCATTGGCAGAAAATGGAAAGCTCCCAACAGTATATTTCATTCCCTTCGCCTTGAGTTCCTCTTCGCTGAAACCTACAGATGCGACTTCAGGCCAGGTATATACAACAGCAGGTATTCGATCATAATGTATATACGGTTTTTGCCCATTGATCTGTTCAACAACAAATATTGCCTCCTCCTCCGCTTTATGGGCCAACATCGCCCCACCGATCACATCTCCGATCGCATAAATATTGGAGGCAGCGGTCTGCAACTGATTATTCACCACAATTGTTCCCCTAGCATCCAATTGAACATCCGTATTTTCCAGCCCCAATCCTTCGGTATAAGCTTTGCGACCTACAGCCACCAACACATAGTCTGCCGTTATTTCCCGCTCCTGCCCAGAACGAGTTTTGAACGAGACCTGCGCGCTATCGCCCAAATTTTCTGCTTTATAAACAGCCTGTTGAAGCATTATGCTGATCCCTTCCTTTGATAGGATTCTTTTGAGCCCATCCCCTAGTTCATGATCCATATTTGCCAGGAGATGATCCGCATATTCGATGATCGTAACTTGAACGCCCAATCTATTGAATATAGAGGCCATTTCCACGCCAATCACACCACCACCAATTATAACCATGTTTTTTGGCTGCGTCTTTAGGGATAAAGCCTCTGTTGAAGTGATGATTCTTTCCTTATCAATCACTACTCCAGGAATAGTAGCCGGTTTCGACCCTGTGGCGATAATGATCTTATTGCCCTGAATAAGCTCGATAACGTTGTCTTTCTTTACAATGCTCAATGTCGAATTATCCACAAAAGACGCTGTACCCTGCATCACCGTTATCTTATTTTTCCGCATAAGAAAGTTGAGTCCCTGCGTATTTTGCATAACCACTTGGTCTTTACGCGCATACAGCCGTCCAAAGTCTACTGACAAACCATCGACCGTAATTCCATGTGCCGCAAAATGATGCATAGCATCGTGATAATGGTGGGTGCTGTCCAAAATAGCCTTTGTCGGAATACAACCAACATTGGTACATGTTCCACCTAATGTATTGTATTTTTCGACCAATACCGTTTTATACCCCAATTGGGCAGCACGAATCGCCGCAACATATCCGCCGGGTCCAGAGCCAATAATGACTAGATCATATTGTTCCATATCTCAAATTATTTTTATACTTAATTCCTATTTATCACGCTAATACCTGCCTTTTTGAGCTACCTACATTCAACACTAAACAATAATACCATTCGGTATATAAATTATCAAAAAAAGCCTATAAAAGTTTAATTAAAACAATTAAAAAATTTTAAATCGAATAACATGATGCAAATATACACAATAAAATACCATTAAGTATATTTTATTATTAGCAAAAAAAAAGAAAAGCATGATCACTACATAAGCAGATTGGCAACTCCGATACCTCTCCATAGACAATTGGAATTTATGGCACGAAATGTCTCTAATATTTTATAACTTCACAAGGAATAAGCAATAAAAACATCATTTTGTCGATGAAAGAACATCAATATAAAGCGACTGTCGAATGGACAGGCAATTTAGGAAGTGGTACAGATCATTATAAAAACTATGAACGAAGTCACCAGATCAGCATAAAGGACAAAGTGATTATCCAGGGCTCTTCTGATCCGACATTTCGCGGGGATCCCAACAAGCACAATCCCGAAGATCTCTTACTTGCGTCCCTATCCTCCTGCCACATGCTATGGTATCTTCATTTCTGTTCGGTCAACAATATTATCGTGGAATCGTATATTGACCATGCCACAGGGACAATGATGGAGGAGGAAAGTGGCAAGGGCTTTTTTAAAGAGGTCATACTTAGCCCCTCAATCCGTGTACAGCGACCAGAAATGATCGCCAAAGCGATAGCCCTCCACAAAAAAGCCAATGAATATTGTTTTATTGCAAATTCAATGAATTTTCCGGTGCTCCATCAACCCCATGTAAGTGCTGAAGCATGATTTTACCTGTTCCCTAAGCGTTCTTGTAGTTCTCTTCTGAAAGTGATCCCAACAGGCAGACTCATATCATTGATCTGCACCATGCCATGTTCATATTTGCTAACCTTGTTGATGGAGGCAATATACGATTTATGGATGCGGACAAATTTGGAAGCAGGCACCTGCGTTAAGATCTGCTGGGTTGTACTGGCAGTAAGATAAGTCTGTGCCGGTGTCACAATTTTTACATAATTACCAAAACTCTGGATAAAATCGATTTGAGAAAGCTTCACCTCAATCAACCGCCCATCCATACGGATACTAATTGTTTTTGGCTCCTCCTCCTGTGGGATTGTACTCTGGTTAAAAGACAGAAAGCGCTGTACAGCTTTAATAAAACGAGGAAAAGATATGGGTTTCAACAAATAGTCCACCACCCCATAGTCGTAGCTTTCCAATGCGTACTCTGAATAGGCTGTTGTCAAGATCGTTTTGGGTGGATTGTCCAACATTTTCAAGAATTCCATTCCAGTAATTTCGGGCATATCAATATCCAGAAAGATCAGGTCAACCCGATTATTGCGCAGATATTCCAGTGCTTCAAAGGCATTATAGCACTGCGCGACCAATTTCAGATCAGCGCTTCTTTCTATATAATTTACCAATACATAATGTGCAGCTGGTTCGTCGTCAACCACAATACAGCGATTTTTCTCCATGGCTAAAGATTTATAACTAAAGACACCTCAAACTCCTCTTTACTTGCATTTGTATTTAATTGATAGCGGTTGGGATAGAGCAATTTTAATCGCGCTATCGTATTTTCCAAACCTATTTTTGCCGAAAAAACATTCCGTTTTTTCACGGGAACTGAATTTCGTACATGCAAATATAAGTTCCCTTTTTCAATCCTGATCGAAATTGCTACGTAACAATCTTCTATACTACAGGTGCCATGTTTAAAAGCATTCTCTACAAATGTGATCAATAGCATCGGCGCAATCTCGTACTTGACTCCCTCTTCCCGTTGATAATCAAAGTCAATCTTGGTTCGATAGCCCAGACGTTCGCGTTCCAATTCGATATAACTCGAAATAAAGTCAATCTCATCATCCATTGAAACAAATTCTTTGTCGCTACTTTCCATCTGATAACGCAGCAATTGTGACACCTTGATAATCAATTCAGAGGTACGTTCCGGAAATTTAAGGCTGATACCATAAATGGTGTTTAAGGTATTAAACAAAAAATGGGGGTTCAGCTGTTTTTTCAAATTAGACAATTGTGTCTGATTGGAGAGCAGTTCCCGTCGCGTTTTCAATCGCTGAAAACGATAGAATTCAATAAATTGGATACTGCCCAAAATACAGATCAACGAGCCCAATAATACACCGACCTGATAATGAAATGTTTTCTGAGCGATACTTTTATACAAAAAACAGTTCTTATAAATAAAGTTTTCCGTTATTTCTTTTAGCACCAAAGCAAACACCAGTAATATTGCTATCGACGATAAAGCATACAATGTGGCTTTATTCTTTTTAAGCAGAAGAGGCAGCAGAAAAAAACGGTTCACCTGCGCATGGATATATAAGATCAAAAAATAGATCACCCCCATCAAGAAGCCTTTCCAACTCAAAATCAGAATCCAGTCATTCAGCGTAAAGAGGATAAACGAGAAAACCAGCAACATGGTTTCCTGTATGATCTTATTTTCCAGAACCTTTCTCATACTCCCTTATTTTGTTAAAAATCTGTTACAAAGTAAAAGTATTAAGTTTATAACCACCGAAAAATAAATGACGAATTACATTGATCACTTTTAAACGCCATAGATCATTTTAAACGGACTATACAACAACGTTCAGCACTATCTTCGCTTCCATAAAATGATATATAACCTATGCTGAAATTGAATTTAGTGTTGTCATTGGCTGTATCACTTGCGACCTCAACCTCATTTGCACAAAAGCTTACCATCCGTGATGCCGTAGACCAAGGTCTTGCAAATTATGGAATTATTAAGGCAAAGGCGTATTATGTCCAGTCAGCACTACAGACCAACGAACAGGTAAAACGCGACTTCTGGCCTAATTTGACCGTTGCAGCGCAACAAGACTATGGAACCATCAATGGACAGAATGGTCCACTGTATGGATTTGGCGGACTCGGTGTTGCTTCTTCGGGTGCGGCACTTCCGGAGCAAAATTGGAATTCCGCTTTTGGAGCGCTTTATCTTGCCAACATCAATTGGGATATCTACACCTTTGGTCGCAGGAAAGAGCGCATCGAATTGAGTAAAGCGGACAGCAGACGATTGGAAATTGATCTCCAACAAGAACAATTTCAACATAAGATCAAGATTGCCGCAGCCTATCTGAATCTTCTGGCGAGCCAGCGTCTTCAAAAAAATCAACAGAAGAACCTTGACCGCGCTCTGGTATTCTTTAACATCGCGGCCACCAAAGCCAAGAACGGGATTTTGCCCGGTGTCGATTCAACCTTGGCCTCGGCAGAAGTATCCCGCGCGAAGATCAGTTTGAATCAGGCCGGAGAAAATGTGAAGGAGCAAAACAACAAATTAACGGTACTGATGGGGATCAACGCAACAGACCTTCAGATTGACACTGCGCTGGTAACAAAAACACCCACCCAGCTACTGACGACCGACCCAACACTGGTGGACAATAATCCCGTGCTTCAATATTACAAAAGCCGGATTGAAGTTGGTGAACAACAGCTGCGACTGTCAAACAAGGAATATCTGCCCACCTTATCGGCCTTCGGTGTTTTCCAGGCAAGAGGTTCTGGCTTCAAAAGCGATTACACAACAGACCTCCATGCCTTTACAAGAAACTACTGGGATGGTATCCGTCCCAACCGACAAAACTATCTTTTGGGCTTAGGGATCAATTGGAATTTAACCACGATCGCCCGAATCAACAAAAAAATCAGCGCACAACGGCATACCAACGATGCTTTACGGGAGGAATATCAAACCACCGCAGCAGAGTTTGTTGCACAGTTGGATGCCGCCGACGTTAAGATCAGATTAGCACAACAGAGCGATATCGAAGCCCCCCGACAAGTATCAGCGGCCCAACAGGCCTACAATCAAAAGATGGCTATGTACAAAAACGGTCTAGCGGCACTTGTGGATGTCACCCAAACCCTATATACACTTAATAGAGCCGAAACAGATCGCGAAATCGTCCATATCAACCTGTGGCAATCACTTTTGCTGAAAGCAGCAGCAGCTGGAGATTTCGATATTTTCAACAAAGAACTATAAATAACACCGCATGAATTTAATACGTTTTGCCTTACGTAAGCCGATATCCATTCTTGTACTGGTCATGGGACTTATTGTATTTGGAATAGGCGCAGTACGCACCATCAAGGTAGACATTTTACCCAAAATGAACCTTCCTGTTATTTATATTGCGCACCCCTTTGGAGGTTATTCTCCAGATCAGATGGAGTCTTATTTTGCTAAAAACTACGTCAATATCCTGCTTTTTGCCAACGGGGTCAAATCCATTGAGACCAAAAACATCCAGGGGCTGACCTTAATGAAGATCTCCTACTACGAAGATACCAACATGGCGCAGGCTGCAGCCGAATTGAGTGCATTGGCTAATCGTATCCAGGCCTCCTTTCCTCCTGGATCACAACCGCCCTTTATTATCCGGTTTGACGCATCTTCACTCCCTGTAGGGCAGCTTGTACTCAGCAGTGATAAACGTTCCAACAACGAACTGCAGGATCTAGCCAATGTCTATGTACGGGCTTCTTTTACCTCCATACCGGGATTACTTTCCCCGCCACCATTTGGAGGTAGCCCACGTACAATCGAAGTCAATGTTGATCCCGATTTGATGCGCAGTCACAACATGACCCCTGATCAGGTCGTCGAAGCGTTAAAACTCAACAATCAAACCGCACCTGCCGGAAATGTCCGTATAAAAGATAAAAACTATATTACACCCACCAACAACACCATTCGCGATGTGAAAGATTTTGAGAAAATCCCGCTTTTTAAAGGCGGAGTACAAAATCTCTATCTGGGTGATATAGCTACTGTAAAAGATGGTGCCGATGTCACGGCAGGTTATGCACTCGTCAATGGTAAACGATCGGTCTACGTCAGCATTGCCAAAGCCGGTGATGCCTCCACTTGGGAAGTCGTACAAAATTTGAAGGCCGCACTTCCAAAAATACAGAATACCCTTCCCGAGGATGTAAAACTATCCTATGAGTTTGACCAATCCGTTTATGTCATCAACTCCGTCAAAAGTTTGATTACCGAAGGCGCTATCGGAGCAATACTCACCGGTCTGATGGTCTTATTATTTTTGGGCGACCGTAGAGCAGCTTTAATCGTTATTTTAACAATCCCAATCTCTGTTATTTCGGGCGTGCTCTTCCTGAAACTATTTGGACAGACGATCAATCTAATGTCACTGAGTGGATTGGCACTGGCAATCGGCATCCTCGTTGACGAGAGTACAGTCACGATAGAGAATATACACCAACACCTGGATATGGGCAAACCCAAAGCATTGGCAATCTGGGATGCCTGTAAGGAAATTGCCCTACCAAAACTGTTGATTTTATTGTGTATCCTTGCCGTATTTGCGCCGGCATTTACGATGACAGGTATTCCGGGATCCCTATTCTTACCCTTGGCCCTGTCCATTGGATTCTCCATGATTATCTCCTTCCTGCTTTCACAGACTTTTGTACCGATCATGGCCAACTGGCTTATGAAAGATCATCACAAAACCGGTCCACATAAAATAAATCCAAAAGGACTGAATGCAGATGAAGTAAAATTTGCCGAAACGGGTCTATCCGTTGAATCCGAACAAGATACCCTGAATCAAAAGAAACTTCTTGTTGAACGGGAAGATTTTAACAACGATGGCAAGATCAGCCTATTTGAACGCTTTAGAAATCAGTTTATGAAAATGATCGACAGATTGTTCAAGCAGAAGAAAATTATCACCGTCGTCTACCTAGTTGGTGCCATAAGCCTTGTACTCGTTTTGCTCAATACGATTGGACAGGACGTATTTCCAAAGGTCAATTCGAGCCAATTTCAGATGCGTCTGCGTGCGGTTGAAGGAACCCGTATCGAACGTACCGAAGAGAAAGCCAAACGCGCGTTGGCCGAACTTGAAAAACTCGTTGGAAAAGAACATATAGGGATCTCCTCCGTGTACATTGGCCAGCACCCCGGGCAGTTCTCTGTATCACCGATCTATCTATTTATGGCTGGGCCTCATGAGGCAGTTTTTCAAATAGCCCTTAAAGATTACGAGCACGATATGGACAGCTTCCGCGATGAATACAGAAAGCGACTCAAGGCCGCTCTTCCAGATGTGCAAGTTTCCTTTGAACCCATCGAACTCACTGATAAAGTCTTGAGCCAAGGTTCACCAACACCGATCGAGGTGCGAATTGCCGGCAAGAACAAAAAAAATAATGAGAAATATGCAGGCAAATTAATCGAAGAACTGAAAGCTATTCCCTATTTCAGGGATGTGCAGCTAGCGCAATCCATCAAATACCCGTCCTATGACATCAATATTGACCGGGTACGTGCCGCTCAGCTAGGTATTGACCTTGCAGAAGTAACCCGATCATTGATCGCAGCAACATCGTCCTCCCGTTATACTGAGAAAAATACCTGGATTGATGAAAAAGCGGGGCTATCCTACAATGTGCAAGTACAGGTTCCCATTGATAAAATGAAAGACGAGAAAGAGATTGGAGAAATTCCATTGTTAAAAAATTCGTCAAGGCCAATACTGAGCGATATTGCAACCATTACGCCATCTTATACTTATGGCGAGAACGACAACCTAGGTGCCATGCCCTACATTTCTGTCACCGCCAATATCGACCATACGGATCTGAAAACAGCCTCCAATGATGTACAACGTAGTATTAAAGCTTTGGGCGAACTTCCACGCGGTCTTTCGGTGGAGCAAATCGGGTTGGGAAAAGTATTAAATGAAACTATGGATAGCCTACAGGCAGGTCTGGCGGTAGCAATTATTGTGATATTTCTGATGCTTTCGGCCAACTTTCAGTCGTTCAAAGTATCCTTGGTTGTTCTCACCACCGTACCAGCAGTTGTCCTTGGATCCTTACTGATGCTCTTAATGACCGGTTCAACACTCAACATGCAATCCTATATGGGTATTATTATGTCTGTGGGTGTATCCATCGCCAATGCGGTACTATTGATCACCAATGCAGAGCATATTCGCAAGCACAATCAAAATGCATTGGCAGCAGCACGTGAAGCAGCTTCCCTGCGTCTACGTCCAATTATTATGACCAGTTTGGCCATGATTGTCGGGATGTTACCAATGGCCATTGGTCATGGTGAAGGTGGTGAACAAGTATCACCATTGGGACGTGCCGTTATCGGAGGCTTACTCTTCTCCACTTTTGCCGTACTGGTGATTTTACCGTTGATATTTGCTTGGGCACAAGAGAAAAGTAGCACCCAATCGATCTCCTTAGATCCAGAAGACGAAGAAAGTAAACATTATATCGCAGCATTAAAACCTTTATCATGAAACACAATCTCCTAAAAATATTATCCGCAGTAGGCCTACTCGCCTACTTAACCGGATGTCAGTCCGCAGCTGAGGAAAACAGCAAAAAAGTGGCAGCGGTAACGGCAAGTCCAGTAATGGAAACATTTGCGCCGTCTAAACAGAAACTAACAAACAAAATGCAGATACCCGGCGAGATCAGTGGATTTCAACAGGTAGAAATTTATGCCAAAGTGAGCAGCTATGTACGGGCATTAAAAGTTGACATTGGCAGTCGGGTTCAGGCCGGACAGCTGTTAGCTGTACTTGAGGCACCAGAATTGAGTTCACAGTTGTCAGCCGCAAAATCAAGATTAAAGTCGCAGGAAGCGATTTACATGGCCACCAAAAGTACCTACGATAGACTATTCGAAACCAGTAAAGTTGAGGGTACCGTAGCACGTCTGGATCTCGAAGTCGCTGAAGCAAAAAAGAATGCTGATTTCGCCCAATTTCAGGCAGCAAAATCAGCCTATGCGGAGGTACAGAACCTACTGAACTACCTCGAAATACGCGCACCATTTGATGGCGTTATCGCTACACGTAATGTCAATCAGGGTGCCTATGTCGGACCAGCGGGCAGAGGTTCGGAGATGCCTATCATGACCATCCAGCAACAGAGCAAGCTCCGCTTGGCTGTTGCCGTACCCGAACAATACGCAGGCTTCCTGGCAGCAGATCAACCGCTGCAGTTTACCGTAAAGTCATTGCCGGGTCAACAGTTTTCAGGTAAGATCGCACGCAAATCCGGGGCGCTGGATAGCAGATTCAGATCTGAAAGAGTTGAAATCGACATTACCAATACCAACAACAAACTCATCCCGGGTATGGTTGCTGAGGTCGAGCTGCCCCTGACTTCTCAGGATAGCACCTTTGTTGTCCCCAAAACAGCAGTCTTTACCTCAGGTGAGGGAAGTTTTGTCATCGCCGTTGTAGACAATAAAACAAGTCGTGTTCCGGTACAAAAAGGACGTAGCATTGATGGACAGGTAGAAATATTTGGCAATCTTAATCCTACCATGCGGCTTGTGAGTAAAGCCGATGAAGAGATCGCGGATGGCACCACTGTTAAATAAAAGCAAGGCAGCTGTCCTAAAAATAAAAAGCGAAGCCCATGAGAACTGACCGTTGAAAAGAGGCTCTGGGGAATACAAATGAATTAAAAACCAATGGGGTGTCCAAAAATATCGGACACCCCATTGGCTTTTATTATTTTTAAACGACTATATACCCATAAATTTAAAGGCGTTGGCAGATTTAAATAGTCCATTTGAGATGCCATTAATTGCTACGCCCTGTTTTAAATCCAGTTTCATTGCAGGGGAGCCCTTTTTCAAATCAAATTTAGTAAGATCCACCCATAAAGTTCCCGGAGTCAACACATTCTCAAAATAATAAACTTTATTCTTTTGGTCTGCGACTGACCGCCATCGGGTAGAGGAAATATTAGGTTCAGTTTCCGAGCTGATACCAAATGGGACAGAGCAATTACGAATGACACTAAATACACTTGCGACAGCGGTTCGTGTATCCTCCGTTTGTGGGATAGCATTGATATAATACGAAGCACGCACAAAACGATCTGCAGCCCGATTGGTACCCGGAAGCATAATTGTCCCCGGGATTCCTTGCCAGTATCTGTTTAAAGCCAGCTGTTCCTCAAATACGGGTGAATTTGTCATCACCGTATATGCTGCATTATGGTGAATAACCAATTTTCCATTGATATATTCAAAGATGGCATTGTCACCCGTTGCATCCGAAAGGGATAGGTGTACGGTTGTAAATTTTTCGGTTCCCGGAATATAGTCACTCACAATTACAAAAGGCTCGTCCTGCAACACCTTCACCGCCTCAGCCACCGTCGCAAAATTGTCAAGTACATATTGTGCCCAAGCCGAGATCGCTACCCCCTTTTTTGTTCCGGCAGGATCAAATTTAGGATAAGTAGACTCGACCAGCCAAAGTACATTGGCGACCAGTCCCTTTTCATTCAGTCCATCCACGGTCGCAATATCCCATGCGCTAGAAATCACACTTCCATATTGTGATGTCCAGGTCAGCGACTGCGGCCCCACTTCTCCACTTCTTTGCATACCTCGCGGAAATACCCAAATATTCGCAGCAATGTCATCCTTCCAGTCCATGCTACGTGCTGTTATAACGGTTTGACCGGGTCCCTTATAGACCACTCGGGTGCAGGCATTCGTCTCTCCATGCAGGAGGAACACAATTAAAATAATTGAAAAAAGATACTTCATAAAATAGTTGTTTGACATATTAACAAATACTTAATGATTTTGTTTAAACAAAACTATTAATAAAAAAAGCAACATTAAAAGCAATATCCCTAAACAATTAACATCTTATCCGCTGAAAGATCCTGTTTTCCAGCCGCAGATCATTTTTTTGTAGCCTAAGCCTTTTAGTTTTTAACCTTATTTTTTCTTATTTTCAAAATATGTCACTACAACGACAGTGAATCATTTAACTAAAAAATCAATTGCCAAAGGACATGTTGAAGATCTTTAAATCAGGGATAAAACTTGGGCTTATCGTATTTCTGATCCAAAGTACATTGATTTGTATCGATGGGCTGCGTGACAAAAAGACCAAAGCGGCTATCGGTATTGTCCTCGGTAATAAAATCAATCCCAACGGTAGTCCCTCGGAGAGACTGCAGGAACGATTAAACAAAAGTATCCAGCTATACAGGGCACACCGAATTCAGATGATTCTTGTCAGTGGAGGATTGGGAAAGGAAGGTTTTTGGGAGGGTGACAAAATGAAAGACTATCTGATGCAGAACCATATTCCATCACAAAAAATTATTGTTGACAACTATGGTAATGATACCGAAAAAACAGTGGTCAACAGTATCCATATTATGGACAGTCTGCACTACGAAAGTGCCATTTCCATCTCCCAATATTTCCATCAGACACGAACAAAAGCGCTCTTTCGAAAAAAGGGATTTGTCAATATCGAAAGTGCAAGTCCCATTTATTTTGAATGGCGTGATGGCTATTCAATCTTCCGGGAGTTTGTTGCCTACTACAAAGAGGCCTTATAACGCAGATAAAAAAGAGCTGCGTAAATCCATTTATGGTACCTTATAATTTATTGTACCTTATATTTGAGCGTATCTCCAAGCTGATAACCATCCACGAATCATTCAATCAAAAAGAAGTTTGTTTTATCGTCAAAGCAAATTATATTTACGGCACACTAAACCAATCAAATGAAAGAGAAATTTATTGATAGAAAAGACCAACAGGCAAATAAAATATTTGAGAGACGAACATTAGCAAATGACTATCGGACTATTCTCTCCTTGTTAAAACCCGGTTTGGCTATCCTCGATGTCGGCTGTGGTACCGGAACACTGACAAATGAAGCCGCATCACTTATCGCGGACGGAACAGTGATCGGTTTGGACAACACCCAATCTTTTATAGATATAGGGAATCAACAGTACGGTGACAGCGCCAATCTTAGTCTGGTCTGTGATAATATTTTCAGTTATGAGCCACCACATCAGTTTGACCTGATTATGACTGCAAGAACAGTGCAATGGTTGAGTGATATTCCTGCGGCCTTAAAACGGTTCAAATCCTGGTTGAAACCCGGAGGACAGCTTTCGATCCTGGATTATAACCATACCGCAATTGAATGGAACCCAGCACCACCGACCAGTATGCAGGAGTTTTATCATACTTTTCTGAAATGGCGTGCCGATGCGGGCATGAACAACCGTGTCGCAGATGAAATCGCCGCTTTACTCCAACAACAGGGATTTACAGCCATTGAGACGATCAACGCCGATCAGACCTATACCAAGGGCGATGATCATTTTCAGACCAATCTTGGAATCTGGATCAAAGTTGCCCAGTCGCAACAAATGGTAATAGAAGGATATATTACAGATGAACTGCGTTTAAAAGCCATCGAAGATTACAGCAACTGGATCGAAACAGAAGCGCTATCGATGACCTTAAAAATGAATGAGGTGAGAGGAAAAGCATAGATTACAATTTTATTTGTAGCTTAGTATTATTGTCAATGTCCAATCAACACAATATTTTATGAACAATCAAGCGCAGAATGTTATCGATTCACCCAGCAACAATACCGTTTTCATGGTATGGAATTTTCAGGAAAATAAAGAGCTGAAACCGGTGTTTGAACGGATCTGTGCCCTGGTCGTCAATCTGAATAATTCGGCTCAGGTACGTTCTACTGGTATAAAAGCGAGTATCGTCATGGGGATCAGTTATCATGCCTGGAAAAAATTAGCACTACAGGAACCATTACCAAAAGAATTGATTCCTTTTGAGCCTATCGTAGGTCAAAAACATGTCGCTGTTGCTACCCCAGGTGATCTCCATTTTCATATCCGAGCTGAAGAACAAAGCTATTGTATTGACATGGCAGCCGAAATTTCCGATGTACTGGCAGCAGTTGCTGATTGCAAGGAAGAAATCCACGGTTTTCGTTATTGGGATAGAAGAAGCATTCTAGGTTTTGTCGACGGCACCGAAAACCCGACAGGTGAAGACCGTGCTTTCTTTGGTATTATTGGAGATGAAGATCAAGCCTATAAAGGGGGCAGCTATCTTTTTGTTCAAAAATACATTCATGACATGAACAGCTGGCGAGCCTTACCGGTATCCGAACAGGAAAAAGTTATTGGCCGAAGTAAAACCAATGATATTGAAATGGCGGATGAGGTAAAACCTACAAATTCGCATTCGGCCTTAGCCAATGTAGGCGATGATCTCAAAATCGTCAGGGACAATATGCCTTTTGGTAATATCGCCAATAATCAAATGGGCACCTATTTTATTGCTTATGCCAGTAGATTTAGTACTGTGACACAAATGCTAAAGCGAATGTTTATCGGTGAGCCTGAAGGTAATTACGACCGTATTCTGGACTTTAGTACAGCCCAGAGTGGCACATTATATTTCTGCCCATCTATTGATATGCTGAAAGATTTTGCCGGATAAGGCAATCTTTAAGGCTTAAAGACAATCATTACTACTCAATATATTACAACTATGCAAATCGACGTTATCCAAGTAAACGATAAAAATATCGCTGAAGTAAAAGACACTGATATCCTCATCAACAATCTCGATGATGGTTTACAGATCATGGTAGATTGTAGTGTACAGGAAGCATACAAAGCAATCTTATATCAAGAAAATATTTCGGCTGATTTTTTTGAACTCAAAACTAAGTTAGCTGGGGATATTCTTCAAAAATATACGCAGTACGATTTTGACGTTGCTATTGTTGGTGACTTTTCCATTTATAATAGTAAAAGTTTGAATGATTTTATCTACGAAAGTAATAAAGGCCGTAAGATCAACTTTGTTGCTACGCGGGACGAAGCCATTACTAGACTATCAAAGGGTTAACGGTGCAGCTCGATCCATTCAAGGCTGCCTGTCAAACTCATTTCATAAAAAATAAGCGACTAATAAAATAGCCGCTTATTTTTTATGAAAGCTGCAACCAATTCTCGTAAGACATTACCCCCAATTCTGGCCTCCCCTCGTCTTCCAATAGGGCAATAAATTCCAATTGATTTCCATCTGGATCGTTAAAATAAATGGCCAGTGCCGGCATCCAGGCAAATACCATTGGTTTTTCTACACCATCTTTCAAAAAATTGTAAGGCTGTAAATCCCTTTCCCTGAGATAGTCTACAGCGTAATTCAGGATATCTTCTTTACTGGTTCTAAAAGCAAAATGCCGTGGCTGAAAATTTGCTTCCTCCTGCCAGAGTCCCAGCATATACTCCTTACCTGTACCGACCCATAGAAAGACGATAGGTCGATTGGGATCACGGTGTGCGATCCGCAGGCCAAGTACCTTCGTATAAAAATTGACAGACTCCTCCAGATTACGTACCTGGATATGCGTTTCATATAATCCTGCTATCTTCATTGTTTCAATAGTTAAATGTAATCCAGTTTCCATACAGCATTCCAAACTTTTGTTGGCATGAACCGATGTATTTATTCCTTCATGACAATGTAAGTTAAATTCCGATCTCCCAATTGGCAAAATCAGAAATAAGACAGAAAAATGATTATTTGGAGCACAACTTTTGATTTAATAGAAAAACAACCTTATCTTGTGTAGAAGACACATTAGCCATGTACAACACACTAGAATTAAAAAAATACACTGCCGAAGATTTCGTTCTTTTTCGAGACCTTACCAAAGACGATGATATTATGAAATATATTTCGGGTGAGGGATTAACAGCCGAGCAGGCCGAGAAAAAATTCGCTTCAATTCTCGAAATCAATACAGATCCATTATTGGGTTATTTTAAGGTGATAGATTCCGAGAGCCAATTATTTTTGGGCGACTGCAAATTAGTCAACTATAAAAAAGATCCAACCGTCTTCGAAATCGGTTATTTGCTTAAAAAAGAGTTTTGGCGTAAAGGTCTCGGTACCAAAATCTGTGAATCTCTGCTGGCGATGGCCAAAAGCATCGACGCCAATAAGGATGTGATCGGCATCATTGACCCAGATAATGCTGCCTCCAGACAATTACTGACAAAGTTTGGGTTCCAAAGCTACTTTGTTGGTATAGAGGATGAGCTAGCGACAGAGAAACTTATTTTAAAGCGCACATAACCTATTTTATCCAACCGAAAGAAAAAGGTCAATTGCACATGACAATGCCACCTATGAAATTTAGTATCAAGATCAATCCAAATACACACGACAGCCTACAAGACACTTTATCTTTCTTTGGTGTAGATTGCAATCGACCTTATTACATCTCATCAGGAAATCCCCTTTTCGAATACCCCAGAAATTCATTCCGAATTGATTTTTATGCCATTTGCATTTGCACGGCTGGAACGATTACAGTAGAAATTGATAATCAAGAACATACACTATCACAGGATAGCTTACTTGTTTCAGCTCCTTCCACCATCATCAAATTTACAGCGGTCAGCAAGGATTTCAGAATGAAACTACTTTTCTTTGACAAGTTGTTTCTACTTAAAAACATTGCCAACCCATTTTTTATAGAAAAACTGGGACTATTCAACAACGCGACATTCGCAATTATACCCGAGGCGGAAAAACTCGCCGGAAAATTATTAAGGCTCCTTGAATATTTAAGAGAGGTGACCCTCAGGGCGACACGTTTTACCCCCGACATTATTCGCACCATTATCTTTAACATGCTGCTAGAAATAGCCGATGTGCTGGCCGTGGAGGACCAACATGCAGTTGAAACAATTCAGGAGGCCAATAGCCTCTACTTTAAGTTTACGGATCTGGTACAGCAACATTGCAGCCAATCCAAAGATGTAAAATATTACGCCGATCGGTTATTTATTTCAAACAAATACCTGATTAGTATTGTTAAGAAGGCATCTGGAAAGACGCCACATGAAATCATAGACGAAAATTTGCTCAAAGAGGCCTATGCCCTACTCGGAAATCCTGAGAAGACCATTTCCGACATTGCCTACACTATAGGCTTCAATTCGATCTCTGCATTTGGCCGTTTTTTCAAAAAGTACTCCATGTTATCGCCTTCTGAATATCGAAAAAGACAAAATATGTAAAAAAAGGAAATTCGGTAGAACAATAGCGAATTTGAGGGCATAAATGATCTAAGGAGTATAGCTAACTTTACTCAAGAATTAAAAACAATAAGAATCATGAAAGAAATCACCTCAAAATTCGACAAAGTATTAAATGCATCTGCTGAATATGGAAATGTAAATCATGAACCGGATTCAAGCACAGAACAACAACGCAATACGCCCAAAAAGGCCATGCCTTTTTCAGATCAGATAGGAAATTACCAACGCAATAAAGGTATACCGAACAAATCCTACAAAGACAGCAAAATCTATATTGTCGGTAGCGGGATTGCGGGTATGTCCGCAGCATACTATTTCATTCGTGATGGACATGTCCCCGCAGAAAATATCACCTTCCTGGAGCAGTTACATATCGAAGGCGGATCCTTGGATGGTGCCGGTAATGCGAAAGATGGTTATGTCATCCGTGGTGGACGTGAAATGGACATGACTTATGAAAATCTATGGGATATGTTTCAGGATATTCCAGCATTGGAAATGCCAGCTCCTTACAGTGTGCTTGACGAATATAGATTGATCAACGACAACGATTCCAACTATTCAAAAGCACGGCTTATCCACAATCTTGGTGAAATCAAAGATTTTAGCAAATTTGGGTTGGCCAAAAAAGATCAACTTGCAATCATCAAACTCCTGTTGAAAAAGAAAGAAGAATTGGATGACCTGACGATTGAAGATTATTTCAGCGAATCTTTCCTAAGCAGTAATTTTTGGACCTTTTGGCGCACCATGTTCGCCTTTGAAAACTGGCATAGTTTATTGGAATTAAAGCTGTACATGCATCGCTTCCTTCATGCAATTGATGGATTAAACGACCTTTCGTCCCTTGTATTTCCTAAATACAATCAATACGATACCTTTGTCACCCCATTACGCAAGGTGTTACAAGATAAAGGTGTTAAGATCCAGTTCAATGTGCTGGTCAAAGATCTTGACATACAGAGCAATACTGAAGGAAAAACCGTTGAAGGCATCATTACCGAACAAGATGGCAAGGAAGTACGCATTCCACTTGGTCCAAATGACTTTGTGATTGTCACGACCGGCTCAATGACCGAAGATACCTTCTATGGTGATAATACCAAAGCACCGATCATCGGTATAGACAACAGTACCAGTGGACAGAGTGCCGGCTGGAAACTCTGGAAAAATCTGGCCGCCAAGTCAGCTATTTTCGGTAAGCCAGAAAAATTCTGCAGCAACATTGAAAAGTCAGCCTGGGAATCTGCTACCCTGACCTGTAAACCCTCGGCTTTGATTGAAAAATTAAAGGGCTATTCGGTCAATGACCCCTATTCAGGAAAAACAGTCACCGGCGGTATTATCACAATTACAGACTCCAACTGGTTGATGAGCTTTACCTGTAACAGACAGCCACACTTCCCCGGCCAGCCCGACGATGTCCTTGTACTTTGGGTTTATGCCCTATTTATGGACAAACAAGGAAATTATATTAAAAAGACTATGCCTGAATGTACCGGAGATGAAATTTTGGCCGAACTATGTCATCATCTGGGAATCATTGATCAATTGGATGATGTCATCAAAAATACGATCGTCCGCACGACATTTATGCCCTATATCACCTCGATGTTTATGCCTCGTGCTAAAGGCGATCGCCCAAGAGTAGTTCCAAACGGATGTAAAAATCTAGGTCTCGTTGGACAGTTCGTCGAAACCAACAACGATGTGGTATTTACCATGGAAAGCTCCGTCAGAACGGCACGTATAGCTGTGTACGAACTCTTGAATCTCAACAAGCAAGTACCTGATATCAATCCTTTACAATATGATATCCGTCATTTGTTGAAGGCCGCACGGACGCTCAATGATGATAAGCCGTTCATAGGCGAAGGACTATTGCGTAAAATTCTGAAGGGATCCTATTTTGAACATATTCTTCCCGGAGGAGATGAAGAAAGTGAAGATCATGAATCATTTTTGGCCGAGCAGTTCGGTAAATTCAGAGATTGGTTAAAAGGAATTAAGGGTTAATTCTAATCCAAACGCCAAATCGCCTATGTCTTTTCCAAAAACATAGGCGATTTTATTTTCAATCAGCAGACATGCTAATTCGCATATACCGCATTTAGCCAGCCGAAAACAGATTTGTTTTGGGCACTTGGATTCATGGGCTTAGGCAGTTTAAGTACACCAAGCAGCGCGTCAAATGCATCCGCAATCTGGAGATCATCACGATTGCTAAATATAGTGATAACAAGGTCTTTCTGCTGATCTAAATACACAATATTATGGAAACCCGTTGATTCTCCCGAATGGAAGAAAAGCCTATTTCGCTCCAAAGGATAGATAAACCAGCCTAAGTTGTAGGAAACACCATCTTTTACCGGAAGGCTCTCTGTTTCCAGAAAATCCTGTATAAGGACTTCGGGAAAACGCTTATGAAGCAAAAAATTAGCCCTTTGATGATACTCCAAAGCCGATAGATAAACACCACCATCGCCTTGAGTCGCACTGGTCAAACTCTGATCGGCAAAAACAAAGGTATCCTCCTTAGGATGATAACCGAAAGCCCGATTGGGGATAGCCGAATCTACAGTGTAAACGATTCCATCGCGGATACCATTCGGCAGAAACAAATGCTTTTTCACAAATGCCGCAAAAGACTCCTTTGCCACCTTTTCCACAATCAAAGCCAACAGGCAATAGCCCGTATTGCTGTACCTGAATTGACTCCCCGATGGAAAATAAACAGTATCAGTCTGCCGGATATAATCCAGCACATCCTTATCCGAAACCTGCGCTGTTCGATCACTCGGTATCAATGCCTCATAATCCATTATTCCCGAACGGTGCTGAAGTAATTGAGCAACGGTAATACCCTGCAAAGCCAAGGGCAAATCGTCAAAGAAAAGTCCCAATTGATCCGTTGGTTTTAGGTTTCCCTGAGCAAACAGACTGCAAATAGCCTGTGCCGTCACCTGTTTACTGACGGAGGCCATCCGAAAATGGGTCTTTTCCGTGATCTTTTGTTTCGTTTTTAGATCCGCTATTCCGACTGCATATTGATAACGAATCTGTCCATGCTGACTAATTGCAACAACTATCCCAGGTTCATTTCCATTCGGATAATAGTTGGAAAGCGTTTTATCTAATAAAGATTTCTCCATATTTTGTCCCATCGTATAGCTTGCTACACACATAAAAAGTAAAATGAGTTTTAGGTACATGATGTTATAGTGCTGCATTGCTTTTATTTTTGTGTATTAATACAATTTAAGATCTGTATAGGTGGTACCAATAGGTATTATTCTGTCAGCTACCCAGATCTGGGCACGATCAAACTTTGTCATCTTGCTCTTTGCAACAATAAACGCTCTGTGGCAACGCACAAAATCAGACTTTGGCAGCAATTCGCTGAGCTCACTGATGGTGATCCTTGAGCTAATCAGTTTATTCGATAGGTGTATTTGTGTATAGTTGCCAGAAGCTTCAATATAGTGTATATCTTCAAATTCGACCTTTACATGCTCATAGCCATCTTTTACAAAAAAATAGTCCTTGTTGGTTTCAGCCTTTGTGGATCTCAGATGGTACAATTCATGTGTTTTGTTACAGGCCTTTAAAAATCGAGCCATAGAAAAAGGTTTTAACAGATAATCAATTGCATCAAGTTCAAAGCTCTGCAAAGCATGTTCGGAATAAGCGGTTGTAAAAATAATCATGGGAACCGTACTCAGGCTTTTCAGAAATTCGATACCTGAAATATCAGGCATCTTAATATCCAGGAAAATTAGATCAACATGCTGCCGCTGTAAATAACTGATCGCCATAAAAGCATCTGTGAATGTTTCTCTTAATTCAATAAAGGGAACTTTTGACGTGTGATGGCTAATGACCTCCAACGCCAACGGCTCATCATCTATCGCAATGGCTATCATACAAATTATTGGTTTAAAATCTTATCAAGCTGCTCGTAAAGCTGCTGTCCATTACTTGGTCGAAGCGCTTTTTCAACGACCAATTTTCCTGTTTTATCAAATATAAAATATTGTGGGTAATATTCCGCTTTGTCCTTGGCATTTCGTAGCAGCTCCTTCCAAAAGGGATCCATCTGTTCCCTATTTTTACGCAAATGGATTCCTGTCAAATTATTGATCCGTATAAAATCTTTCCAGTCTTGATCTTTATTATCTGCATCCATATCCAGGTAAACAAAGGCGATATCTTTATCCGCATATTTTTTCTTCAGTTCCGGTGTATATCTTAACTCTGCCTTACAGGGGCCGCACCAGGTCCCCCACACATCAAGATACACGACCTTCCCCTTCAATGTTGCAATCACCTCATCAATTGAGTTTACACGCTCGTAATCCGCAAAAATCTGAATATTCTTGTTTTGCTTATTTTCTACCAACGCCGACTTCAATTCGGTAATATAGCTCTGAATGGTTGAATTATGTTTGGCTGTAGGAAAGCGGCTAAAATGAGCCGTCGCCAACGCTTCCAAATGCTTCAAATCTTTATCCTGATATAGGTTGACCAATTGCTGATAATCATACTCCGCAGCAATATTTGACGGAAAATTGTTCGCCACACCGATAAGCCGCCAATAATCCTTGCTATAAATATCCATCAACCTATTGGCGCTATCCAAACTTATTCCAAAATAAGGTATCGATTTACCGGATGGTATTTTCTCCGCTTTTATTTTGGCAAAAGCCTTTTTTTCGAGATACCGCACATAGTTATCCACGAAGGTATAATAGGATGGTCCCCCAGTTGAGGCACGAAGGCTCAGGTCAGCATGATCAAAAATATGTAGAATCAAACTATCCGCTGTGGATGTGGGCAAATCACACTCGCGCACAAAATCATTGAGCTGATTGTATTTCTGTGCATTAAACTCCATTCGGATAAACTGCTTTTGTTCAGGAGACAATCGTGAACCGTCAATCAATGTGTTCATCTGATTGCTATCCGAAAAATAACGTTCCAATAAGTTTTCTTGTAACTGGGAAAAGGAGAGTTTAGCAAAATCAGCAAGGGCTGGAGCTTTCATAAAAAAGGGTATTGGATCCGGATTAATCTGTTGTATAAGTTCATTCTCGGCTCTAGCAGTACCACCAATAAAACGAATGGTACTATCTGTCAAGATCAGTTCCAAATCCTTTCCCGGATTCAGCAATAGCGTTTGAAATATCACTTTATTATACTGAATTGTTGCCGACTTTTGTTCCGAAATCGGAAAGGTATACTGAAATGAGCCATCGTCAGCAATGGATATGATTTGCGAGTTTTCACTACGAAAACCAAATACAAGCGGTATATTGACATTCAGACTTTTACCTGATTGATAGTTTTGGATTTGGCCATACAGCTTAAACTGAGCCTGTATAGTCGAGTAACACAAGACGATAAGTGATAAAATAAAAAGCTTTTTCATTGGATTTTAAAATGCTCCGTTGAACGAAGACTTATAAAAGGTTAACAAAAGATCGAAAATAATGACAATTTTCCTAGTCAATATGTAAGGTCAAGTGGACAAAAAATTCCTGTGCATTTTCACGAATGATCAGATCATGTCTATCCTTATACAACAGCAATAGGCGTTTCCGTACATTATCAAGTCCAACGCCACTTTTTAACTTTTCCGGGTCATTCACATTTTTGAGATTAATACTGTTACTGACATCAAAGAATAGCACATTCCCCCTGACCTGTAAAGAAATTTTGATATACGAGGGCTTCTGTAAACTAATACCATGTTTGAACGCATTCTCAACAAAAGGAATTAGCAACATCGGGGTAATTTGGTAATTTTCAAACTGCTCTTCAATCAACGTTTCGATTTTAATATCGGCAGACGATGAGGTTCGAAGAGTTTGCAATGCGATATAATTATTTAGGTATTCGACCTCTCGAATCAGCGAAATCTTATCTTGTGTGTTCTCATGAAGCATAAACCGCATCATGTCCCCCAGCCGTTGGATCCCCGCCCCTGTTCTTTCGGCTTTTTCCTGCAGAGCGGTACCATATAATGTATTTAATGCATTAAACAGAAAATGTGGATTGATCTGTGACTTTAAGAAGTTGAGATTAGCATCTGATTTACCCAGTTCGGTACGTAGTGAGGTCAACTCAACATTTTGTAAAACACGTTTTCTATACAAAAACCATGAAAGTGGAATACTGACCAATAGCTGTGTAGGTAAATGAAACAAGGCTACAATAAAAATGACTTCGGCAGTCCTATTGAAGAAGAACAGCGCCAAAATACATAAGGGTAACATGAGGACCAAACTAATGACAAAGATGTTCCAAAAATAGCGGCTAAATTTCTTTTGTTGCCTGTACAGTTCAGGCAATAGGTAGTAAAGCGAATAAATCACGATACCAACCGCAGAGAGCACCACCATGGTCCAGAGGATCGCAAATTGAAAATTCGATCTGGATGTAATCCATAAAAATAATCCCACAAACCAAAATCCTATCCCGAAAGCCAGATCCACCTTCATCTGTCTTTGCACAGCGGTATTTCCCTCCATATTTTTGAGCAGATAGGCAATAAAATATTTGCCACAGGTATAAACCGAAATAAGGATGACCATCAATGCCGTCCTATTAAATGCATCAAAAAATAGACGATTATAGCCCTGTTGAACTGTCTTATAGGCCAACAACTCATAGGTATGGCTGTACGTCTTAGAAATACCTAGAACAAGGCTAACGACAGCGATCAGCAGAACGATCAGAGAATAATGTAATGCTTCCCCTTTCTTATTGATAATGGCGGGAATCAGGATAAAATTCAGCGCCAAAAAACTTAGATAGACCGCTAAAATATAAAGGAACTTGGGTACAAAAAAGTTAAAGAAATAGGAATAACTTATGCCTACGGCAATGAATTGTTCATGGATACCACCATCATTCCTTTGATTGGTGTCTGATACAAGATTATAGCTGAATATAATAAAAAGCAGCGTTGCTAACCAGAATTCTACTTTTCGAAAATCTTTTAGTTTCATCTACGATTGGTTTTGATGATACAATGCTAATAGAAATGAAAAGATAAATAGAAAAAATGTGACGAATGCCCTAAAAAATGGGATGGGTAATTATTATAGCAATTTTTTAAGCTCCCGATTGAGGCTCCTGACCGAAATACCGAGGTAAGCAGCCATATCTTCTTTCTTTATCGCAATATCCTGTTGGGATTGGATTTCCAATAAACGGTGTAAACTATGCTCCAGACTGTATAACTGCTGGTAAGATGCCCGGCTCGAAGTATGCACAATACGTTGTGCCATCACATCCAGCAACAAATTGCTCCAGGTAATGTCCCTTTCCAATAGCTCCCTAAAATACGCTTTGGAAAATGCATAGACCATCACATCGGTCATGGCCTGTATGCTACATAGACTGGAAATATGACGAATGCTTTCGATCTCCCCAACGATTTCCCCGACCGAAAGAAATTCCACGATATACTCCTTGTCATTGGCCTCGGTAAAATAACACTTGATTATTCCTTCACTGATAACCATGACCTTGGTGGATGCTGTACCCTGATCATATAAGTTTTGCCCCTTGGTATACTTTCTCAGCACGATATCATCCTGACGCGATTGCTGCGCGTAAAGTGTTGTTGTCCGATCCAAAAATGAGTGATTTGTTCTTAACATAAAGATCCGGGACAAATGTCCTTTTAATAATGATTTCCTTTTGAGAAATTAGCTTTATAAAAATACAAAAGTAGATTTAAAAACAGCATGATTTATTCAAGACGAGTCTTCTATACGAGCGGATATTGTTAAACATGAATAACTGAGCGGAGCGAGCTCATGAAGACCATTGAAAACAATTAATGAACAACTAATGATACAAATGAAAAGTAAGATAACAACCATCGCTTTTGATGCCGACGATACCCTCTGGGCCAATGAATCCTATTTTCAGGAAGCAGAAAGACAATTTTGCCTGCTTTTAGAAAACTACCTTCCACAACATACCGTCTCGCAGGAGCTCTTCGCTACCGAGATGAAGAATCTGCACCTATATGGTTATGGGATCAAAGGTTTTATGTTGTGTATGATTGAGACCGCCAATCGAATTTCGGAAAACACGCTGCACGTTGAGATCATTAATCAAATTATAGCGATCGGACATGAGCTCTTGCAGAAGCCCATTGAATTGCTACCGGGGGTGACCGAAACGCTGACACAGCTAAAGGGAAATTACAGACTGGTCGTTGCAACCAAGGGTGACCTCTTGGATCAGGAACGGAAATTAAAAAATTCCGGGTTGGAAGACTATTTTCACCACATCGAAATCATGAGCGATAAAAAAGAAAAAGACTATCGTAAATTGCTCAAGCATCTGGATTGCACACCTGATCGCTTTATGATGTTGGGCAATTCCCTCAAATCCGATATCCTGCCAGTACTCGAGCTTGGTGGTTTTGGTGTTCATATCCCCTATCATGTGACTTGGACACATGAACAGCATGAAGTTAATTTAGAACACGAACGCTTTATTGCCCTTCAACGAGTCGATGAGATCCTGACGCATTTGGGCTAAAGACATTTGAACAGCATAAGCTAGCACATTGTCTACAAAACGCTAGCTTATGTTGTTTGACCCTTAATAGGTCATCTGCTCGTCCATTTCATATTTCATACCCGGATAATTGAGTATACGTCGCATCAATGCCATCTGACCGCAGAGATAATCCTGCCGTCCAATGCACATCCCTATAAAATTAAGTTTGTTCTCCTCGACAAAAGGAACGTTCATATCAATTTTGAATATCTCTGCCAATTGCGCATCGTCAACTTCCAGCAGACGCTGATATACTTTGGGCGAAATGGCATAGAAACTATCTTTTAATTCTTTTAAACTTGGGTAGTTAAACTGTTCATCCAATGTTTTACCCATAAAAAATAAGTCATGATAGGGATCTTCCTCCTGAAGGCCCAAAATGTATGCGATTCCATAACGTACGTTGACGAAGTTACCGGCCATCCAGACAATGTGGTTGGTCTGCCCGTTGATACGTTGACGTGCATGTTCTTCGGAAATACCGTCCAAAACATTGATAAAACTTCGACTGTGCATCCGATACGCAGGAATAATGACTTCTAATTTTGCCGATTTTGGTTTATCCATTGCTCATTGATCTATAGGTGCCAGGCACCTGGTTATTCATCAAAGTTAACTGATTTAGAGCACGATACTCTTGTCGTATGGCAAGAATATGAACTTATCGAAAAGAGAAGCCGTTAAATAGCGAAACCAAGGTAAATTTGATAACTTTGTCCTGTACCATCCATACGCTTTGGTCGAAGTCAATATTGAGGTTGGGTATTAATGAATAATCTTTCACTGTTGTATGAAAATTCTTTTAGTTGAAGATGATGTCCGTGTCGCAGGACTAATAAAACGCGGGCTGGATGAAAACGAATTTCAGACCGACATTGCCTATGATGGTATTTCAGGAAAGAAAATGGCCCTACAGCACGATTTCGACCTGATCATTACCGATATTGTATTACCCAAGATGGATGGGCTTGATCTCTGCAAGGAGATCCGTCATATTAAACCCGACCTCCCCATCATCATGCTTACCGCGCTCGGTACCACAGACGACAAAATCGAAGGTTTTGATGCTGGAGCGGACGATTATCTGGTCAAACCTTTCGAAATGCGGGAGCTATTGGCGCGGATACGGGTGCTGCTCAAACGCTATCAGAAACAGGAAAGCACAACAGGAACCATCCTGCGCTACGCGGATCTGGAAATGAATCTGCATACCAAAAATGTCAGACGCAACAATACCGATATCAGTCTGACACCAAAAGAATTCAAACTACTCCACTACCTGTTACTGCACCCCGAACGTGTATTGTCTAGAATGGAGATTGCCGAAAAAGTCTGGGAAACCCATTTCGATACCGGCACTAATTTTATTGATGTCTATATCAATTACCTCCGAAAAAAAGTAGACAAGGATTTTGATAAAAAATATATCCATACCAAATCCGGGATGGGCTTTATTTTAAAACAGGACTAATGCAGATCAGAACGCGAATCACCATACTGTTTACAGTCGTCACAGCGACCATCCTGATGGTATTTGCCTGCACAGTCTATTATTCGGCAGTAGAGAATCGGGAGAATGAATTTTATGCCCTGCTAAAAAAAGAAGCCTACACCAAAGCAAATCTATTTTTAAATGCACAGGTAGACAAAAAAATACTGGAAGATATCTACCACAATAACCGAAAAATTCTCAACGAGGTTGAAGTAGCCATCTATGACACCAGTTTTAAGCTATTGTACCATGATGCCGTAGACATTGATTTCGTCAAGGAGACGCCGGCTATGTTGCGGGATATTGTCAAAAAAAAGGAAATTGGCTTTTATCAGGACAAATGGCAGGTGATCGGCATTACCTATGCGTACAAAAACGCGAATTTCATCATCACCGCTGCCGCTTATGATCAGTATGGTTACAATAAACTTCAAAATCTGTTATCGACCATCATTATTGTTTTTATTTTTGCGGTATTTTTAAGCTATGCCGCCGGAATATTTTTCTCAAGAAAAGTATTCCGTCCGATTCAGGCAATGACACTAAAAGTCAAAAACATATCGGCCAATAGCCTAGATGCAAGACTTCAGAGCACGGGCAATAAAGATGAGCTATCCGAACTGGCAAACACCTTTAACGATATGCTGAACCGTCTTGAAAACTCCTTTGATGGCCAAAAGCACTTTGTCTCCAATATTTCCCACGAACTGCGTACGCCTTTGGCAGCAATGATTACCGAACTCGAAATTTCCACGAATAAAGACCGAAGCACCGCTGAATACAAGGTTATCATTGACAACACGCTAAACGATGCCCAGAAACTTAAAAAACTGTTTAATAGTCTACTGGATTTTGCCAAGGCGAGTTACGATAGTTCAGAGATTTCCTTCAAAGCACTACGTGTCGATGAAATCCTGCTTGACGCCTGCCAACAGGTTTTGCAGGCCAATCCCGATTATAAACTCGACATTTTTATTGATCCCGCTCTGGAAGACGAGCAGATGATTTCGATTGTCGGCAATGAATACCTCCTCCAGGTCGCTTTTGTAAATTTAATTGAAAACGCCTGTAAGTTTTCCGATAACCAAAAATGTTCCATAGCGATTAAATCCAGTGGAACGTCTATACAACTGGAATTTAAAGATGACGGCATAGGCATCGAGCCTCAGGATCTTGAACGCATATTCACCCCTTTCTATCGCGGCAACAACAAAGCCTACAGTGAAGGGAATGGCATCGGTCTCTCACTGACCAAAAAGATTATTCTACTGCATCAAGGCGAAATTCTTGTCCGCTCAACGAAAGGCATCGGTAGTGTATTCCAGATCAATCTACCCCATCCATCAGCACTCTAATAAAATTCTAATATTTTTCTAAAGCCTCTCTAACTGCCTTCCAGCAGAGGCATGGATAGCTTTGCACCATAATTTTTTAGAAACAGAAACGCCGGTCATCAACCGTCCATTCACTGAACAGTTCTTGAATGGGTAGAAGATGGCCTTTATAAACTAAAAACAATGGTTAACCGCGCTATCAAAATTCCTATCCATCCCCTTAGATTCATGGGCTGGATCGCTGCCCTCACGATCATGCAAGCATGCACGCAACGCTCCGCTGTATCTTCGGACGAATCCTCGGCCCTGCATTTCGCAGGTGACAGCCTGACGATCAACGCACATGCGCCACTGCTGTCCAAGATCAAGTGTACCGCCGTCGTCCAGCAACCGCATCAGTTAACATTCAGCACTGCCGCTATGGTCAAAATCATCCCCAATAGTTATGTTGAAATCCCCATGCCCTTTGCGGGGCGGGTTGTCAGATCCTATGTGAACCTGGGGCAGAAAGTAGCGGTCAATACAGCCTTATTTTCAATCAGTTCTTCAGATTATTTCGAGGCACAACGAACATACCTTGAGGCCAAACAAACCTATGCCCTGGCAGCAAATGTTTTAAAACGTCAAAAAGATCTACTTAGCCACGGTGTCGGTACACAAAAAGAACTTGAAGAAGCGGAAACCAATTTTGCCATTAGCAAGACGACGCTCAATAATGCAGCTGCTGCTTTAAAAATATATGACAACAACCCAACGCAGGTCGTGCTTGGTCAGCCTCTGCTCGTCCGTTCACCCATCCATGGTGAAATCCTCAGCAATACCATTGTCCTTGGCCAATACAATAAAGAAGACGCTCCAGCTTTACTCCGGATTGCCGAACTGTCGAAAGTATGGGTTTCGGCCTATATAAAGGAAAAAGACCTCGGTGCCATAGATCAGATCCGCAGTGTCGAAGTGCACATTGACAACCAGCCCACAAAAAGACTGCAAGGAAAGATTGTCCATATCAATCAGTTTGTCGACGAAGCAAACCGCAATATCGAAGTGCTGGTTGAATGCGACAATAAAGATCGGCTGCTCAAACCCGGTATGTATGTCAATACGCAATTTGAACAGCTAGCTGCTGCCAGTATATTTATTCCTGCGAAAGCTGTACTCCAATTTAATGATAAAAGCTTTGTCTGGGTACAGCTAGCACCGCACACATTTATGAGGCGATATGTACAGACCGGTGTCACCGAAAATGAGCAGATTCAGATTATACAGGGTCTGTCCAACGGTGAACAGATCATCGGTGAGGGCGCATTTTATCTACTAGCAAACAACTAAATCTTTATCCAAAAATCGTATTACAATGAAACAACTTGTTAGCCAGATCATCGCCAAGAGATGGGTTATTGCAGCTGCTTTTCTCCTTATTGCATTTTTCGGTTATTACGCTTGGAAACAGCTTTCAGTTGAGGCCTATCCCGATATCGCAGACGTGTCCTCACAAATCGTCACTCAGGTGCCGGGCCTGGCCGCCGAGGAAATGGAGCAACAGATAACAATTCCCATTGAACAGACCATCAACGGATTACCCGGAATGGAAGTCATGCGTAGTAAAACCACCTTTGGACTATCCATGGTCACCATCGTGTTTAAAGATGGTGTTGACGACTACTGGGCCAGGGCCCGTATACAGGAACGCCTGGCAGATCTCAGTCTCCCCTACGGCGCAGTACCCGGATTAGATCCACTTACCTCGCCGACAGGAGAAATCTTTCGTTATATTCTCGAAAGCAATACCCAGGATCTACGGAAATTGACCGAACTCCAAAACTTTGTCATTATCCCTAAAATCAAACAGGTGGCGGGAGTAGCCGATGTAACCAATTTTGGGGGCATCACGACGCAGTTTCAGGTCGAACTGGATCCTAAAAAACTCGATCAATATGAAGTTTCTCTAGGCGAAGTAACCGCAAAGATCGAAGCCAACAATGCCAATGCAGGAGGAAGCATGATGAACCGTGGCGACCAATCCTATGTGATCCGAGGTATCGGCCTTGTCAAATCGCTGGACGACCTCGGCAATATCGTTGTCAAATCGGTCAATGGAAACCGTATCTACATGCGGGATCTTGGACAGGTAAAGCTTGGCAACCTCGCGCGTAAAGGCGCCTTGGGCTACAGCGACAAACGTGGAGTAGACTATTCAGATAATATTGAAGGTATTGTATTGCTATTAAAGCATGAGAATCCCTCCAAGGTATTGGCCGGTGTAAATGCGGCGGTCGAGGAACTTAACAGTAACATCCTCCCTAAAGATGTCAAAATACACGTGGTCCTGGATCGCACGAGCCTGGTCGACAACACCCTGCATACCGTATCCAAAACACTGCTCGAAGGTATGGTACTCGTCATTCTTGTACTGATCCTTTTTCTGGGGAGCTGGCGTGGTGCTCTATTGGTTGCCATCACCATTCCACTCTCGTTGTTGATCGCCTTTATATTGATGCATTTTACAGATATACCTGCCAATCTATTATCCCTGGGGGCGATAGATTTCGGAATTATCGTGGATGGTGCCATTGTTATGCTCGAAACCATTCTGAAAAAAAGGGAAGAAAAACCCGACGCTCCATTGGTCGAGCAGACCTTAACAACGAAAATTGCTGAAGTTGCCAAACCAATTTTCTTTGCCACCATCATTATTATCACAGCCTATCTTCCTCTTTTCGCTTTCGAACGGGTAGAAAAGAAACTGTTTACACCGATGGCCTATACCGTTGGTTATGCGCTATTGGGGGCTCTAGCGGTATCCTTGCTACTGATTCCCGGACTGGCTTACCTCATCTACCGCAAGCCACAAAAAGTTTATCACAATAGATGGCTGGAAAAATTAACGGCACTTTACCATCAGCGGATCAAAAAAATAATGCTGCGTCCCAGACGAGTGTTTGTTCCCCTCGGCCTTGTTCTTTTAGCGACAGGACTGCTGACAGCATCCGTGGGTAAAGATTTTTTGCCTACACTTGACGAAGGTTCGATCTGGTTACAGGTCTCCCTCCCTCCGGGCATCACGGTGGAGAAATCCAAAGAAATGAGCGACAGCCTACGTGCGCGTACCCTCAAATACGAGGAGATCTCCTATGTTATGGTACAGGCCGGACGCAATGATGATGGTACCGACGCCTGGACCCCTTCACACTTCGAAGTCAGTGTGGGTTTGAAGCCATACAAAACATGGAAATGGGGAAAAACCAAAGCAGATCTTATCAATGAGCTGGCCGCAGAATATGCCCAAATGCCCGGCTATAATGTAGCTTTCTCACAACCGATGATCGATGGTGTCATGGACAAAATCGCGGGAGTACATAGCGAACTCGTGGTCAAACTTTTTGGGGATGATCTGAAAGAAACCCGGCGTGTTGCCGAAGACCTCGTGACCACACTTAAAGGAGTGGAAGGCGCTGTTGACCTGGCCATTGACCAGGAGCCGCCACTCCCACAGTTGCAGATCATCGTTGACCGCGACAAAATTGCACAATATGGATTGAATATTTCGGATGTCACCGACCTGATTCAAATTGCAGTTGGTGGCAAAGCTGTATCTCAGGTCTATCAGGGGATTAAAGTATACGATGTCACCTGTCAGTATGCTGAGAACGAGCGAAACTCGCCGGAAAAGATCGGCAATCTGATGTTGTATCCCGATAATGGCACACGCATCCCCTTGTCGCAAGTAGCCATGGTCAAACTCAATACCGGAGAAAGTACCATTTCACGCGAACGCAATAGCCGCCAGCTGACCGTCAGATTGAATGTACGGGGGCAAGATTTAGGTACATTTCTGACCAAAGCCCAGCAGGCAATCGACCAGAAGCTGAAATATGATCCACAGAAAATCAGACTGCAATGGGGTGGTCAATTTGAAAATCAGCATCGCGCCTACAGTCGACTGGCGGTCATCGTCCCCCTGACACTGGCGATTATATTTATCCTGCTGTATAGCACCTTCGGTTCTTTTGGACAGGCCGGCTTACTTATCGGTATTGTACCGCTGGCACTCTTTGGTGGAATGCTTGCGCTCAATATACGGGGTATGACCCTAAATGTATCTTCGGCAGTGGGTTTTATCGCTCTTTTTGGTGTTGCCATACAAAATGGTGTATTGATGCTTTCCCAGTTCAATGTGCTACGAAAAAATGGAATGGCCTTAGAAAAAGCTGTCATTGAAGGCGCTTTCAGTCGATTCCGCCCTGTACTGATGACCGCGACGGTGGCTATACTTGGTCTACTTCCAGCGTCATTGGCGACAGGTATCGGATCAGATGTTCAACGGCCTCTGGCCACCGTGATCGTCTATGGTTTACTCTTTTCTACCCTGCTGACACTGTTTATGCTTCCACCCTTGTATTATCTGATGGCGCGGAGACAGCAAGACAATAGCAAACCACTTTCGACGAACGATCAGAAATAATAAGAGAAACTTTATTAATAAGATACTATTTGATGGAGCGAGGACGGCAATACAGCTTGGGCCAAAACCATCAACCGATCACATACAAACGGAGACAAATTCCTAAAATCAAAACCGTACTCTGATTAAAGCAGTACAGCTGCTTTAATCAGAAGGACTAAAATAAAATTCCGATGAAAACACAGATCAGACTTCTTCTTTCCTTTATGCTGCTCGTTGGAAATGCTGCTGCACAAACAATAGACTCAACTTTTACCCACAAAAATTTGGACTATAGCAGCTTTATTGCCCAGGTTGGAAAGAACAACCTCGGTTACGCCGCTGAAAAGTTCAACCTTTCAATCGCCGAGGCGAATATCATCAGTGCCGGTATCTTCCCCGATCCCGAATTCACCGTAGGGCTCTTTGACAATAGCGAAAGAAGCAAACAGCTCGGGCGGGGTTATACCGCCGGATTGAGCTGGACGGTAGAATTGGGGGCAAAACGGCAGACACGTCGCCAGGTTGCAAAGGATGAGGCCGAAACCACCCGTCTCTTATTCGAAGACTATTTCCGAAATCTACGTGCCGATGCCACCCTTGCTTTTTTATCAGCAAGGTACAACCAGCAATTGGCAGCAACCTATCGCAGTTCCTATCAACAACTCGCTCAGCTCGCCAGCTCAGACAGTATACGTTATCAACTAGGCGCTATTCCACAAATTGACTACCGCCAGTCAAAATTGGAAGCCGCCCATTTGCGCAATACGCTTTCGGCAGCCGAAGCCACAGCCAATTCCTCCCTAGTAGGGTTATCACTGCTTATGGGGGATAAGAGCCCCATTCTTTGGCTACCACAAGGATCTGATGTTTCTTTTGATCGCAACTTTTCATTAAGTACATTGCTATCAACCGCAGTACGAGAGCGTGCTGATCTTAAGGCTGAGCTACAAAACAAACAGCTCTCCCATAGTCTGCTCCAGCTGGCAAAGGCAAACCGTGTGTTAGATCTCGGTATTTCCATCGGCTTTACCTACAATGGTGAGGCCAGAAATGAAACCGCACCGACACCACAGTTTAATGCCCTCAATGCCGGCCTAGCCATACCACTAAAATTTTCCAATTTTAATAAAGGCGAGCTGAAATCTGCTCAGTTCAAAATTGAGCAAGACGAATTGATCTATCAAGATGCAGCATTACGCATCCAGAATGAGGTAAATCAAGCTTATATGCAATATGAAGCCACTCAAAAACAGGTACTGCAATTTAATAATACAATGTTGCTCAAAGCAAAAGCAATCCTGGAAGGAAAGATCTACAGCTACAATCGGGGCGAAACCGCCCTGCTGGAAGTGATCAACGCACAACGCTCCTACAATGACACCCAACTTGCTTACCACGAAGCGCGCTACAATTGTGCGGTCGCATTGGTGGAATTACAACGTGCCGCAGCCATTTGGGATATTGATCAATTGTGACACCGTTATACCGGTGAAATCTGATTCTTTTTAAGCTTCTTATACATGCTTTTCAAGGAAGGGGAAATCAGTATCAGCAGCAAGATGCTGATACTGATTATGGACATCAATTCATAGTAGTCCATGCCATAGCGGACGAAAGACTGTATATTAACCCGCTCGCTGATGAGCTTCAATCCCGCGGCATGCTCCTTGTACTGCAATCCATGTTGCAATACCCTGTGAGATTCCCGCTGAATATAGTCTTCAAATATCAGATTGCTTGATTGCAGCTGATCCCGAAAAACCTCCCGGTGCTGGGCATGTTCAAATAATTTAAAGAAATTCTGCAGACCGATACTACTGGTATAGCCCAAGTAACGGACGGCCAAACAAGCTGCCGCCGCTGAAGCTCCCAAATGAGGGCGTACACTGGCAATTACGAATAAGATTGTCGGCACCATGATCAGACCGACACCCAGCCCATGCAATACCAACGGCAACCAGAAGTGGTCTTCATTACCCTCACTTTCAAATGAAAAAAACATATATTGATGAAAGGCCAGCAGGCAACAGTAGCCAACTATCCAGATCCATTTCACTGTGCGCCGTTTTAATAACCAGTAGAAGGATAACATAACACCACATACAATCCCGAGGATATTAAACCATTGGATATAGGACAAGTGAATGGGATCCAGGCGGATGACCTGTAGAAAATACTGATTAGAGATCGCCAGCGAAAACCGTTCGATATACATCATATACAAGACCAAGATTCCGAACAGGAATTTCCGGTTTCCAAAGATGGACAGCTCGATATAAACACGTTTGATTGCTTTCTGCCTCATGATAAACAGGCCCAGACATAAAATTCCACCGATCAGTACAGTCAGCATGGAAGTATCCGAAAACCAATAAAGTTCCTGTCCGTAGACCATCAGATAACCGAAACTTATAACAATGAAACTGTAGAGGATAAAACTGGCCCAGTCCAGGGAAAATAAAGGGTACGGTCGATTGTGCCGGATGGGTTTCATTGTGACGATGATCAGTAGTAGCCCCGGTACAAAAGATAAGGCAGCATACAGGTAAAGTTCATCAAAGTTAAATGAATCTATAAATTCAGCTGTCACAAACGTATTGAAAGGCGAACTACAGAGCAGCATACCAAAAAATATGGCATAACTTCCCTCCTTGGCCCTTTCGGTTTTCAGTCGGGAAAATATCATGGATATGGAGAGGTTGACAGCCGATGCGAACAGCATACCCTGAAAAAAGCGTAAGCCATATATCCAACTGATCTCGTTAATGCGATACATCAGGTAACAATTGAGCAACTGTAAGAGATTGAAAATGATGTAGTACTGTTTGACAGGGAAATACTGAAAAAAGCGACGTTCCAGGACGTAGAATCCGACAAATCCCGCGTAGAAAAGAACAATAAGAAACTGTACATCACTCGGCTGTGCACCGTAGAACCCTGCAGTGACATTGACATTGGCACCGGGCAGAAAAAACAAGACCATGCTTGGCATCAATCCGCTGAATAAAATCAGCTTAATCAACCATTCGGGTACCCAGTCTTTGAAGATCCCTTTCACTGTTATTGATTTTTTGAGACCGAAACATTGACATTCATTCCTGAGAGTAATTTTGCAGCTCCCTTACTCCGATCCAGTTCGATACGAACAGGAACCCGCTGTACGATCTTCACAAAATTACCGGTCGCATTGTCCGGTGGAAGCAATGAAAAAGAAGATCCTGTTGCTGGCGAAATAGAAATTATATTTCCATAGAATGTTTCATCCGGGTAGGCATCCGCAATAACCTCTACACGCCCACCAAGGTTGAGATAACGCAATTGCGTTTCCTTAAAGTTGGCCGTCACCCAAGTTGGTGTCTCTGCATTGACAATAAATCCCAGCACCTCGCCCGGATTTACCATCTGTCCTTTTTCAATGCTACGTTTCCCTACCCGACCATCATAGGGAGCCCGGATTACGGTATATCCCACATCAAGATGCTTTCGGTTTGCTGCAGCTGACAATCGTGCTTTCTCCGCATTGATCACCCCCTTTTTCACATCAACATCATTCACCCGATCCCGTGATGCCTCCAGCTTATGCTGTAATACGGCAAGTTCACTTTTGTACACCTCCAGTGTGGCTTTTATATCTTCCAGCTGCTGCGCCGTAGCAGATTTTTCATCAAACAAAAACTTATAGCGATCGTATTCCAGTTGCTGTTTCGTCATCCGCGCTTCGGCAGCAGCAATGGATTTTTCCAACGATTCATGTTCGGCCTGCAATATTTCCTTTTGACTACCCAGCACACTGATTTCCGCATTTTCTTTGTTTATCGAAGCCGAAGCTTGCTCAGCTTCATATTTGTACTCCCGGTTGTCGATCAGTAATAAAGTGTCGCCACGCTTGACCGATTGATGATCTTTAAAGTGAACCGAAACAATGTAACCGCCCACACGGGAGATAATGGGATTAATATACTGGGTTACTTGTGCATCATTGGTATAGGTATACCGGATGCGTAGCCAGAGTATCCTCCCACCCCATAATAAAAGTGCCAACAAAGCAATCCCAGCCAACCAATTGGTGATTCTGGTCAATTTTACATCGGTCATTGACCGGCCTGATTTAGGTTTCATTAGATAGTACCCTTCAAAAATTCAATAAAATAATAATGTTTCTGTATCGCGATCCGGGCGGATTCCAGATCAAAGTTTGTCTTGAGGCATTGCATATCTGCATCCAATAGATCTGTAATCAGCGCCGAAGACTTGAAATACCTATTTTTTATAATACGGGCATTTTCGTTGGCAAGGGCCAGATTTTTTTGGCAGACAGCCTGTTGTTCCAGTGCTAGATTATAATCCAGATAAGCCCGCAACAGTTCATTTTCCACCACTTCCTCCTCATGATGGTGTTTGACCTCCTCTCGCTTTAGTGCAACTTGAGCTCCTCGGACAATATTTTTATTGAGGTACAATGCGGATATTGGGATGTTCAATTTAAGTCCTACGATATTTAAATTGTACCAGCTCGCATTATATGGATATAGAAATACCTGTGGATTCGCAAAAGTAAATGTATTGCTCAGGCCTAGTTCGGGCAGGTAGTTTGACTTCGCCTGTTTGATACTCAGTTTTTTCAACGCAACTTCCTGTTCGGATTTCAACAGTACAAAAGCTTGATGTTTGGCAACAGCAACGATTTCTGCATAGTTCAGCGGATGACTTTCCATCGTGGCACACATCGGGATAATTTCTTGTCGTATATCTGCGATCAGCTGCAATTTTTGGTTGATGATCTTGATATCATTAGCGATCTGTACCAGCAGCAGTTCACGCTTGGACAATTCGAGGGAAATCCTTAAGACATCACTATGCAGCACAACACCGGCTGTATAACGGTGTTCGATCTCTTTCAATTGTGTCCGCTGATCTTTGATATCCTGCTCGATCAGCAATTTGTTGCGATAGGCTAAATCCAGATCCAGAAACAAGTTACAGATCTCCAGCTTAATCTGCGCCGTGGAACTTTTCCAATCAATGTTGGCCAGTTCCATTTCGAGCTTTTTTGATTCGATTTTCATAAGATCCCGATGGCCGTTGTAAAGGTTCAGGTAGAAATCGAGTCCGGTATCATATAGGTAATGGATAACATCGTGTTGTGATGGTTTGGCAAATATACCTTGATCGTAGACCGGCATATTGCTCGCATAACTGGCAGAAGCCCTGACACCGATTTTCGGCAGCAATTCCATCCGTTGCTGCCGCAGGGCTATTCCTTTTTCCTGTAATTGCAAATGCGACTGTTCGATATACTTACTGTTTTGCAACGACTTACTGATCAGATCAGCAAGTGAGGTGCGTAGCGAGTCCTGGGCCTGCGTTTCTAAAACCGAGCATACAAGTACCAAAACGGTACCTATAGCTTTTGTCCAATGCGACGAAAAAAAGTTCAATGTCTTTCTGTTATTTTTTTGCGTTGCAAACTTAGACACTAATTGAAAAATGAATTTCTTCACAAACGCCAATATGTTATGTAAAAAAGACATTTTTCAATCAATTTTCCACAAAAGGACAAAATCTGCCAAAACCAGGACCAAGCTGTCCTTGGTGTCAACCTCTTCTAGTGGCAATTCTCCGCATGCTAATTGGCTAAAAAACAGCACAACAGCACTAAGTTCGTATGCAGATAAAAGATCTAGCAGAAAATTCTTCGAAATAATTTAGTGGGGGAATTTTTGTTAGCACAGCCTCTTCTCCGGATAATACCATTTCTGGGGAAATGGAGGTTAAAAACTGTATGAAATCACTATGCAACAAATACATATTCACATTTATTACAGAATAAAAATGAACGCGGGACAGGAGCTCAATAAAAAATAGAAGATTCCTTATAGGGAATCTTCTATTGCGTTCCAGAGTTCAATGCGCTTTTGAAGCGCCTCTTTACTGACTATTTTCATTTCTTCCCACTTCTCATCATCCTCTTTGGCCAAATCGCTGATCATCTGCATTGCCAAAGGGCCATGCTCATCACCGTCCAAATCAATATGACGTTGGAAATAGTAGATAAAATTATCTAAGCTCGATTCAGGGAAGTTGGTTTTCAGCTCCTGCAAAATGGAGGTAAACATACCCGGGATAAGATCCTCACGACCAAATGTAAAGGCAGCAGCAATTTTATGTACCTCCCCTTCTTCGATCAATTCAAAAGTAAAATTCAGAAAATCCTTGATCCTTTTATCCAAGGTTGTCAATGCAATGGCATCAAAAATACTTTTGGATTTCTTGGCGCTCACGATAAACTTGTTAACCAGGTGCAGGTCTGCCCCCATTTCACTCATTGCGTCCAGATACATTTCAAAATGGCTCAAACGGCGACCATCGATATATTCGTCGGATTCTTCCGCTAATACAATTTCGTTAATCAGATAGCGTGTCGAAGGGTGCTCACTTGCAAACCAAGGTAAAGTTGTGCAGGTCAATTTAATCTGCAAAGCTTTTAATAAAGACATAAAATCCCATACAGCGTACGCATGCCCTTCAGTAAAAGAACGTAGATTCTTGATCGTTTTGATTTTAGGATACAAGGAGTGTTGCAATAATACCTCGCGTTCGGCAGCAATGTATTCGTTAATTTCCGCAATTCTATTCATGCCGCAAAAGTATTGTCTTATCTCTGTTTTTTAAAGTATTTTCGACGAGATTACAGTAACATGATAAATTATCGGTCAAGCTATCCACTTCATAACCAAACCACAGCCAAAAAACCAAACTCACTTTTGCCGGCCTTAGTCTTCTTATCCACGCCCAATTACCAAAAAAACAAAAATATTTTTAATATTAAAAAATAATCTACTATATTTGTAGAGTATTCAGAATTGCATGATGCAATACCAACCGAGTGTAGACACCGCGGTGGTAAATTAATACGGGTTTCGACCAAAATAAACGTTATACAACGGTTATTTTTCCCCAACAAGATCTGGATACAGTTTATGGTTTAATCCTTTAAATTTTTAAATTGTATGGCTACAACAACAAATCTTTACCAACACTTACTGGAAAAATTCAGCTACTATTCCACAGACGAACTAATACAGCTCAATAACGATACAATCTTGGGACAGGGTTGGGGCTCGGCCAAAGCGACCTTTCGGACAGCGCTGCTCAGTACTTTCTCCAAAAGAGGACTGGATCTATCCAACATCATTTCCAAGGAAGACGGTTTTACCTCAGTGAAGCATGTCCCTGTACGTTTGGAACACAATGTATTGATTCCATTGCAATCTTAAGACAGCAGTCATAGCACTTTCAGCGCAGAAGTACCGACTACCGTCTTGTCTTCTCTGTTTTTCATATTTACATGTAATTGTGTATAACACATGTGTATGCAATGAGATTTTTAAGACAAAAGGATCCCCGGCCTGCAAAAATTGCAGACTAGGGACCCTTTTATTTTTCTTTTGTATGATAGGCGACCCAGTTATGATCTATACATACCTGAAGTTGATGTGATTTGGGTGAATAAATCTGATAGTTCAGTATCTTACCATCTTTCCATTCCATGTCTATGGTATGATTTCCTTTGATGCGCATTCCCCTGACCTGACCTTCTTTTTTCCAGGCTTCAGGGGTCGCCGGTAGAAGATACACCGTATCCTGATGGGACTGCACCAGCATCTCGGCAATACCAGCTGCTCCACCAAAATTACCATCGATCTGAAATGGGGGGCCTGCTGTTAACAAATTGGCATAAACACCGCCCCCAGCACCATAATTAATATGTGTATCGACACGTGGTGTCATCAGCTGCCGAAATAATTTATAGGCCCGTTCGCCCTCATGCAATCTGGTCCAAAACAAGAGTTTATGGGAAATGGCCCAGCTCGGCCCATCATCTCCCCGTACATCTAGGCTTTTTTTAGCGGCTAGCTGCCAGTCTGGATGTTCATCATAACGGATCAAATAGCCTGGATACAAACCATACAAATGCGAGATATGCCGATGCTGCGGATCAACTTCTTCATAATCTTCGATCCATTCCATGATACGGCCATCTTTGGCTAGCTGCACTGCCGGTGCTAAGCGTTTCAATTGCGCTGAAACCTTCGTTAAAAAAGGATCCGATTGTTTGCCCAATAATCCCGCTGCATGAATGATATTTCCAAATAATTCACGTACGATCTGATTATCTATCGTTGGTCCCATCGTGACGTTTGCCTGGTGGCCATTAGGAAGCTTAAAGGAATTTTCGGGAGATACCGATGGCGAAGTCAACAGCCAACCTTTACCGGGGTATTCAGTCAAGGCGCTGGCGTAAAACTGTGCTGCCCCATAGAGAATCGGGTATATGCGTCGTAGATAATCTATATCTTCGGTATAGAGGTAATGTTCCCAAAGGTTATTGCAGAGCCAGCCCGAGCCCGCATTGGCAATTCCCCAGGAAGCAGACTCTCCGGGTTCGGTATAGCCCCATACATTGGTGATCACATGGGCTACCCAGCCCGGTGCATTATAGTATGCTTTCGCGGTCTTCGCCCCCGGGGCCATAAGGCCTTCCACAAGCCCCACCAAGGGTTCATTGAGCTCGCCCAAATTGGCCGCCCCGAGGTGCCAATGGTTCATTTGCACATTGATATCCAGGTGGTAGTCCCCATTCCAGGGTGTCTGAATCTGATTTGCCCATAGCCCTTGTAAATTCGGCGGCAGCAGACCTAAACGCGTACTGCTAATACTAAGGTAGCGACCATACTGATAAAATAAGGCTGCCAGCCCCGGATCCTGATCCGGTTCTTTACCAAAGGCCACCAAACGCTCATCGGTCGGTAAGTCATCTTTCGACTGCCCCAATCGAAGCGACAAACGGTTGAACATGGCCAAATAGTTTCGCAGATGTTCGGCATACTGCTGGCTATAGGATTTTTTTAAAGCCTTTGTTAAAGTTTCGGTTGTTGTACGCTCAAAATCCTTGCCTTTAAAATCGGTATCTGTCGCCACATAAATCAGCACTTCGTCAGCCTGTTGAATAACAATAGATTGTCCTTTTACAAGCTGTTTCCCGCCTTTTATCTGCGCGCGGACACGTGTTTTAAACTGCATTCCTTTACCGTCCACACCATTATCCAATTGTCCCATCAAAATGAGCTCGCCATCTTTGGTCGTAGCAGTCGCCCTTTCGGGACGGTCAATCTTGATTTCCAGGCTTAGCTGGCCTTTTTTGCTACTCTGTAGACGAATAATACCCACATCGTCTGCAAAGCTTGTCCAATATTCCCGGTCATATTTTACGCCTTTGAGCTCATAGCTCGTTTTCACCAGGGCCTTTTCAATATCCAGCTCGCGGCGATAGTTTTGTACCGCAGCAATATCTGTTTTTCCATCAAATGCAAGCGTCAAATTGCCAAGAACTTGATAACAGCCCCATTGCTTACCACCCGATCCCGGGCCTTTGCAGATAAAATGTTGGTCAATCAATCCCTGAGCGAGGTCATTTTTCCCGTTTTTGATCAGGTTTCGAATGCTATCCAAGTACCTACTGGCTTCATAATTATTGGCATCCTGAGGGCTTCCCGACCATAGTGTAATATCGTTGAGTACAACATGTTCATTTATTAAGCCACCGTCGGGCATCATACCGATCTTTCCATTACCTAGAGGCAAGGTCTCCTCCCATTGCTTTGCCGGTTGCCGATACCAGAGTTTGCTCCCTTGCTCCTGCCCAAATAAGTTGCCCGAAAAAAAGAATAGCAGCATAGCACAAAGTATCCTATCTATTCCACGACCTATTTTTGGATATCTATTCATATCACCTTAGTTTTTTGTCCAGTCATCTGTCCGGAAAGGAGATCCGGCCATCCCAGCATCATTATACAAAATCAGGTCCGGGTTATCGGCCCAGCCGTAACGCACTGCCACCGGCGACAGCACTTCTTTAGCGAATACGATCAGCCTATTTCCCACCTGTTTGACCTCAGCGGGGTAAAAGACCTGATCTGCACCAGCAATGGTAAAACTACCTTTCAGTTTATCCCCATCTTTCAGCACCAGTTTTTTGCCCATAGGGTTAAAGCTGAGCTGCATCTCTGTCCCCTTTGTGATCCAATGTTCAAGGACAGGACCCGAATAAGGGATCTTCTTTCCATAAAGCTGCGCTGTTGCAATCCAGCCAAGCCTTCTACCGACATCCTGTTTATTTTTTGGATGAATATCCACTGCATCACCGATATCAGCAATAACAGCCATACCTGTGTAAGGCAGTTTGAGCGTTTGGCGCTGCGCCTCTCGTAATCTCGCCCATGAAGAAGATTGCGGTGCCGACTTCTTCTCCTTATAATTTGCCAATTGCACAAAATAAAAAGGCATCTTTTCGTTGTTCCACTGCTGGCGCCAGTCCTGAATCAGTGCTGGCAGCAGTTGCTCGTAAGGTGCATCTTTTGAATCTGCATTACTTTCTCCCTGATACCAAATGGCTCCTTTTATTTTAAAATCCACAAAAGGTTTAACCATAGCATTGTAGAGTACAGTCGGTCTATTGGGCCCCTCCATCGCGTTAGGCTTTGCGGGCAGCTTCGCCAGATCATAACCTACTTTGCATTTCCAGTCTCCAACGAGAGAAATCTGCTCCCCATTCGGTCCTTCCAGTCGTGGCTGTTCTGTACCGCCATATATTCCTCCGTCTCCGGCGCCATCAAATACCCGGACGGCAATATGCAATAGGCTGCCGTTGTTGGCCGTTGCAGGAACAGTATACTTCCGAATCTGGTCGTATCCGACAGTTTCCCCCACTTTTGTACCATTGACATAAGTGATGTCGTTGTCATCAATCGCTCCCAAAATCAACTTGAGAGGTTTACCCTGCCAATGTGCCGGCAGCGCAACGTCTTTGCCAAAATAAACGACACCGTCCATACCCGGAAACAGGTTTTGGTCAAAAAAGCTGGGAATAGTAATCGTAGACCAGGTGCTTTTATCCAGTTGTGGCGCAAACCACTCGCCTTGCGTTGCTGTCTTCACCTGATCCTGCTGTTCGGCAACGCGATTCCATTCGGCCAGATCTTTCGCATAGACTTCCTGTGCATCTGGGCGTTGGATTTTTTCGATGGCCGCCGTATAGATTGAAAATGGTGTAAGTGCCTCTCGGCTCATCCAGGCTTCAATAATTGTTCCGCCCCAGGAGGAATGGATCAAACCGATGGGGATTCCCGTTTTCTCGTAGATCTCACGTGCAAAAAAATAGGCCGTCGCCGAAAACTCTGGAATACTTTGTGGCGTTACAGGATTCCATCCACCAGACTCCACCTTAACTGCTGTACTAGGTTGATTGGCCGTTGCTTTTGGAATCTGCAAAATGCGAATATTGGGGAAGTTGACTGCTTTGATTTCCTGCTCGAAGTTATTGATCTTACCCCAACCCGCCAGGGGCATTTCCATATTTGATTGCCCCGAACAGAACCAGACTTCACCGATCAAAATATTATTTAGGATCAATTGATCCCCATCATTGATTGTAATTTGGTAGGGTCCACCGTATTTCGGTGTCTCCAAGAAGACTTTCCATCTCCCCTGTTGATCGACTTCTACCTGATAGTTTTTGTTATTCCAGCTGCTGTTTACGCTAAGTTCCTTGCCTACTGCGGTACTGGTTCCCCAGATCTTGACCTTCTCTTTCTGCTGCAGTACCATATTATCGCCAATAAAGGCAGGCAGCTGTACTTTGGCCTGTAGGGTAGAAAATCCACTGGCAACGCTGAGTAGCAGGGCCAGAAGAGTCCTCTTATACTGTTTAGGTTTTATCATGATTTTTGAGTTTATTGCTCAATTGGGTTTATAAATTTGGCGCATCCGAAGTCCCGACTGTTGAAATCGGAGCTTCGGATGTGCCACAGTTATTTTTTTAAAGTGCCGAGATCTTCAGCAAAACGCTGGAACGGTTGCTATTCAGATCGGGATTCACACCGACTTTCATCAGGTAATCGCCCGAATAGGTTTGTCCCTGGCCTAAGCTCGACTTGGTTCCCGGATACAAGTTGATCTCCTCCACCCGGTATTGTTTTTGGGCATCTAGTCCTTTTAAACGCACTGGATCCGTTGAACCTATGCCATAACGGTTATTGACCAGATAGTTGAAGATGACAGCTTCTGTTTTTTTGCTATTCACATAACTCAGGGCGGCAAAGTCACCTTCACGCGGATCGGCCAAACGATACTGATCCCCATGCCAGATTGTTGCTTTAAGCGCCTCGTAATTCTTTACCGCCTGCTGGGAGAATAACAGATCCTGCTCATTCAGGTGACTCACCACAATATCAAAACCCAGTTTGCCCATCATAGCCACATCCGTACGGAATTTGAGCGGCTGTTTTCCCCAGTCTGTCACATGGTTTGAGGTACTAATTGCCGGGAAAAAGTACGAATACTCGTACTGCATAAAAATACGTTCCAGCGGATCAGTATTATCCGAAGGCCAAAATTCAGTAAAGTACCGAAGTGCCGCATAGTCCACACGACCACCACCGCCCGAACATAACATCATCGGCACCTTTGGATACTTTGCACGAATACGTTCCAACACCTTATAAAGGCCTTCCACATACGAAATATAAAAGGCGCCCTGATCTTTCAGAAATGCGGAATGCGCATTGTATATCACCGCATTACAGTCCCATTTAATGTATGCCAATGCCGGATTTTTAGTAAACAGGTCGTCCAAGATATGAAAAACAAAATCCTGCACCTTGGGATTTGTCAGATCCAGGATTAGCTGATTGCGGAAGTAATGTTCTTCCCGCTGTGGCTGTTTAACGACCCAATCCGGATGTTGCTCGTAGAGTTCGGATTTGGGGCTGACCATTTCGGGTTCTACCCAGATACCAAATTTAACACCTTGTTTAGTCGCTTCTTCCACAAGCGTCGCAATACCATTGGGCAATTTTGTGCGGTTAGGTTGCCAATCTCCCAAGCTCGAGTGATCACTATTACGCGGATATTTATTTCCAAACCAGCCATCATCCAATAAAAAAAGGTCCACTCCTAGTTTCTTGGTATCCTGAAGCAGTCCTTTCAATTTTTGCTCATTAAAATCAAAGTAGGTCGCCTCCCAATTATTAAGTAAAGTCAGGCGTTCGCCATTTCCATCCAACAACTGATATTTACGAGCCCAGTTGTGCAAGTTCCGGGAAGCCTCTCCTTTTCCCTTCGTCGATAAGGTATAAATCAATTTGGGCGTTGTAAACTCTTGGTTGCTGGCCAGTTTCACATTGGAAGCATAATTATTTATTCCGGCGATAATACGTAAGTTATTGAGGTAGTCGACTTCAAAATCCACCTTAAAATTTCCGCTATACCCAAGGCTTGCCATCAGGACGGTTCCTTCATCTTCGGATGCCGCCTTGCCCAATGACACTATAAAGGAAGGCGGTTGGAATAAGTTTGCGCGTGTTCCGAGTTTACTGTCCAACACTTTGATGCCGTGCGTCAATGGGGTCTCCTCCACCTGCATTTCTTTTGCCCAGTCGCCATGATACTGCCGCAACCAATACGCTTTTGAGCGCAGGGTCAGGTTGGCCGAAGCAAACTTTTCGAGGGTAACAACTTTTTTTTCTTTATTCTGGATAGTTGCCCACTGCTCAATGATGTTCTCATTCGAAAATGATTTGTAGTGTAACACGACGTAAATATCATATACTGGATCTTTCAGCGTGATATCAAGCTGTTTAACATTGGCATCCAGGTCTTTCACCGCATGCTTTTCATAGCGCAAGTCCAGGGAGCGATTACCATCGGCATGGACAAGACTAATGGCAGGTTCCAGTAGATTTTTTGAACCTGAAGGGGTATAAGCCGCATTGGATAGGCCACTATAGTCTGTCAATTGTCTATAACCGCTTGCAATGGTCGCATATTCTTTTGAATCACTCAATTTTTCACCGTAATAGAGCATTTTCAGTGTTTTCGTGGAATCGTACTCCAATACAAGTGCATTTGATCTGGTTTCAATGGGAATCTGTTTGGACTGCGCCTGCACATCCAGATGGACAAGCCCTTGAGTCATCAAGAGCCCGAGTACAACATGTTTAAAATGATGGGTTGGCATATATAAATAGATTTAGGATTTGTTAACGAACTTGACTATTTTGTTTGCTTTCAGTTGAATCTTGTAAAGGTATTTGCCATTGACTTGCTCTTGCAATGCAAGACCTTCTAATCTGGAAGGACTTAATACCTGAATTGTTTGATCCTTCGGCGAAGAAAGGACGAGCTGCGTAATACTTCTGTTATTCCATTCCATCTTATCTAGCTGTACATTGCCCCGGGCTTTGAGTCCTTTGACTGTCCCGGCAGACCAACGATCGGGCAAGGCAGGAAGTAATTCCAGAACATCAGTTTGCGATTGTAGCAACATTTCACTCAGGGCAGCCACATAACCGAGGTTGCCGTCAATCTGAAAGGGTGGATGCGCACAGAGCAAGTTGGCATACACTCCGCCTCCATTGTTATAATCGATGCCCTCTCCACCGACGAGGTTAATGAAATTCGTTAAAATCTTATAGGCATGATTTCCATCCTGTAATCTCGCCCAAAAGGCAACCTTCCAGGCCATGGACCAACCGGTAGATTCGTCGCCACGTGCGGTCAGGGTGACTCGTGCAGCCTTGGCAAGTTCAGGTGTTTTCAAAACCGAGAATTGATTGCCGGGATATAGGCCAAACAAATGCGATACATGGCGATGTTTGTCCTGTGGATCATCACGATCGGTTTCCCATTCCTGCAACTGCCCCCATTGACCAATCTTGGGTTTGAGCAATGCATCGCGAAGTGCCGTAATATGTTTACGATAGTCAGCGTCAATATTTAAAACTGTGCTTGCCTGGATGTAGTTGTTAAAGAGATCGTAAATAATCTGATGGTCATAGCTCACGGCATCCTCCGTGGGGCCATGTTCTGGCGACCAACCCTGTGGTGCCACCACAGTTCCGTCCGGTCTTCGTACCAGACGATCATCCCAAAATTCACTTACTTCTTTTAAAATTGGATATGCAAACTCGCGTAGATACTTCCCATCCTTATTAAAGGCATAATGTTCCCACAGGGCCTGCGCATACCAAGCACTTCCAGGGGTGTTCCAAAGAAAACTCTCGCCACCGAAGATATTATTTTCGGTCTTTACGGTCCAGCCCCGTACGCCCGGAAATTCCTTTTGTGTATTTACTTTCTTTACCTCGCGCATGCTATTGATATAATCGAGGTAAGGCCAGGCCGATTCACTCAGATTGGCCACTTCGGCAGGCCAATAGTTCATCTGCACATTGATATTGGAATGGTAGTCCGAGCGCCATGGCGGATTGTTGCTGTTGTTCCAGAGTCCCTGTAAATTTGCTGGCAGGCCACCTTTTCGGGAGGAACTGATTAAAAGATAGCGTCCATACTGGTACAGCAAGGCTTCTAGCGCCGGGATCGGCTGTTTTTTATATGCTTCCAACAACATTTTTGTCGTCTGTTTGCCATCCAACTGACTATGGTCAAGATCCAGATCCACCCGGTTGAACAGTGCCGTATAATCTGCGACGTGCCTTGCCAATAGTTTATCTATGCCATATTTTATCGCTTGGTTCAGATAACGTTCATTGGCGTGTACTGGATTTTCAGCCGACTTCCATTTTGTTGCCCGCGTATTGGCATAATCTGTTGCCGCACTCAGTAGCAGAACGATTCTATCAGCAGATTTTACCGTAAGGACGGCCTGTCCTTTTTCATCTTTTGTTTCGGAAAGTGAGCCACCGACCACCTGTACCTGCACCTGGGCAGCATACTGCATGCCATTGGCTAGCTTACCCTGAAACCGTAAATGGCCATCTTCCACTTGTACGGTCTGTCCATGTGCATCTTGCAGTGCAATTACGGCATTCAGTTTCCCTTTTTTACTGTTTGTATAGTCAAATACCATGACCTGATCCGGCTGACTGGCAAAATACCGTCGATTGATCTGCTGTCCATCCTGCTGATAGGCGGTTTCATGCAGCCCCTTATCCAAATTCAATTTCCGGCTATAAGCTGTAAAAGACTTGTTAACATTGGAATCAAAGCGAACAAAAAGATCACCGAAAGCCTGATAAGCGCCCGTTTCCTGTTCATCACCAGTCCATAGGCTATTTTCATTAAATTGAATATGTTCTTGATTTACTCCAGCAAAGATCATGGCGCCAATTCGCCCATTTCCGATGGGGTAAGCTTCGGTCATCCAGTCCGTTGCGGGCTTATTATCCCAGAGGTAATAGCGTTGTGCATAGGTTGTGGCTGAGCAAAGGGTCAAGCATGTAAAGATGAGGTATTTAATTTTTCTGTGCATTAACATAGCGACTTATACAATTTATTGAGCGATGCCCAATGGTGAAAAAACAAAATAGATGACAATCATCAATAGAATGAGAAAGGTGCCAACCCCGTACCTCCCCTTCCAATAACTACCTTTGTCCTGACCTGAAAACTCAAATTGATAGACCGATAGGTAGTTTGGCTGGCTCAATTTACTTCCACTCCAGATGACTAGCGCAACAGCGATAAATAGTAGTGCGAACAGGTGCAGATAGTGTAGTTCTGTCTTCCATACAAACACCAGCAGAAAATAACTAAACATGTACAGGAACAAGCCAATTTGTGCCATCCTTGGTGTCACACGGCGGGAGAGAATCCCCAAGATCATAATGGTGAAGATCGGCATATTGAACAGCCCCGATACCGTTTGTAAGTACGTATAAAAACCATCGTGAGCAAAGAGAATAAAAGGTGCAATAAACATGGCCGAGATAGAGATGATCAATTCAAACAGTTTCCCTTTTCTGACCAGTTCTTTTTCATTAAGGTCTCTTTTCTTATATTCCAAATAAGGCTTGTAGATATTAAAAATAAATAAGCTACCACAGCTCTGAAGGCCGGCTGTATAGGTAGTCATTGCAGCACCAAAGACCAATGCCAAGGAAAAGCCAATCAGTACATCCGGAAAGATCAGTACAATAAGTTTTGGAAAAACGGAAGCTGTAGGCTGCACATGCGGTAATAAGTGTACCGCCAGGAGACCAGGTAAATTGATCAATAGTGGCATCAGGAGTTTTCCACCGGCAGCCAAAGTCATTCCCTTCTGTGCTTCTTTTAAATTTTTAGCGCTTAATGCCTGTTGCGCAATATAAGGTTCCATTCCCCAGTAATAGAAATTGATCAGCAACATCCCTGTAAACAAGGTGGAGAAAGGCACTGCATCCTGTTTTGATCCCACCGCATTGAGATGATCTCTTTTATCGTGAAACAGTTGCAATACACCAGTCCAGATATCACCATTACCCAGCTGCCAAAACGCGAAAATCGGAATGAGCACAGCAAGTATAAACAAACAGAGCCCGAGTCCCATGTCGGACAACGAAATCAGCTTCAATCCCCCCAATATGCTGTATAAACTGCCGATGATACCCAATGCCCAGACCAATAGCCAGATACTCTGCCAATAACTGATATGCAGCAGTCCTGGCACATCAAACATTGTGGTCAGACTAAGCGCGCCACCGTATAATACCGGCGGCAATAAGTTAACAATATACCCGATCAAGATCAGAATAGAGACCAATATTTTGGTTTTGGAGTCAAACCGCAATGCCAAAAAGTCCGGTACTGTACGAAAGCCATGTTTGAAATAAATGGGCAGCAAAAATTCCGAAACCAAGAGCATGGCGACCACAGAGCTTACCCCCCAACCGATCACCGAAAGATTATTGATATAGACCGATTCATTTTCACCTATAAACTGATTGGCGCTCAGATTGGTCAATAGCAAAGCCGAACCGACCATCCAAAAACTGTTGCTCTTTCCGGCAAGAAAGAAACCGTTTAATGTATTGGAATAATTGGTCTTAAACTTCCATAAAGATCCCAAAGCAACCAGACCAGTAAAAAGACAAAAACTAAAAACTATCATCGTAAAAACCTTCCCTATTTTATACGGAGTTGCGGTCTGCCAATGTTGTTGGCACAACTTCCCTGATCAATGTTCTTTCCAGCACAAACCTGGCCGCCTCCGATCCGATCCGCGCAAAACTTGTCGAAAAGGTGGTAATACCGCCACTAATAATCTCTTTGATGACATCATCATTATGAGAAAGAATACCTAGATCCTGCCCCAAGGTCCAATCTTTTTGCAAAACTTCTTTCAGCATTTGGTACAACTCAGGATTATGAATGGTAAAATAGAGCTTTCCCTTTTTTAGGTCGCCTACATGATATTGCTTTTCGATACGCCCTTTTACTTTATACTCTTTTAGAAAGCGTAAGAAAGCATCTTTGATTTCATTGGGTTCGGCTGTATTTTCCCGAAAATAGAAGATCACTTCTTTATATTTTTTGATCTTTGGGTAAAGTTCTTGAAATACAGCATAGGTTGCCTCCTCAAATTCCTGTGACACATAGGAATAGTCTTCGCCGAGATCCACCAAGCGATCGATAATCAATAATTTGGAAGCCGGGATGGAACGTAGCAGCAAGTCAGATTCTTTATTTTCAATTGGAGCGACAATATATACGGTATATCGCCCCTGGATACGATTGAAAATATCTTCAAAAGTCTCCATGTTGTTGTGATGGAAAAAGAGATCCACTGTTACCTCCTCCGGAAGATTTGCCCGCAATTCATTCACCAATGTATCTTGAAAGGTATCGTATGCATATAACAGTACCGCAACTTTTTGTTTCATCTGCGTATTGTTGCTCACCACAAAATATCCCTTTCTGTTTTTTGATTCCACGACACCATGGGCAATCAGATCCCGATAAGCCTTGGCAAATGTCTCGCGTGCATAGCCTAGGTATTGGATCAAGTTATTGACAGAAGGTAAGCTGGCATGTACCTCCAGCTCATTAGCGTCAATGGCGTCCAATACCCCTTGTACAATACATTCATGTTTTGACAGAGTATTCAATGCTTCCAAGCGTTTGATCCGATCGATCAATACTTTAAAATGTTCTTCTTTGCTTAACTTCATACGTTGTGATTAAAGCAGGGCAATTTTAAATAATTTTGCTCCTGCTTGCTCAAAGGCAATGGATTTTTCAGCGCTAAGCTCTTGATTTGTTTTATCAAACAAGTCCACCGCCTTATATTTTTTGTTTGGCGTTAGGCCAATCTGTTTAAAATCTATGTTTATTGCTGCCGGGGTGGTATTGTAATTAAATACCGCCACATACAGATCTGTTCCTATCTTTTTGTAATAATAGGTATTTGCAGCTTTTCCTTCTACAAATCCTGCCGGACGGAAGCTCTTACCATCAGCTATAATCTTTAAAATTTCGGGATCCTGCAGATATTGATTCATCTTAGGTTGCCAGTTTTCCTTTTTCGACAAGTCATCGCCAAGGATAATGGTCCCCGTTACAACGCCTGAAAGCAATCTTGCTTTATTGACTTCAGGACTTTCATCGTGAAAGACCAGGTGGTCTGCATCAATAAAATCATAGAGATGGGTCTGCCACCAACCGTAGCTGACACTGTTTAATGTATATTGTGTTTGGTCTATCGTCTTCCAGGCATCGCAGGCAATTCTGCGCATATGTGCAAATTGTGCTGTCGCCAAGGAAGGAGAAATCGCTGCATAGATCAACATCTTACCCTGCAAAACATTGACCAAATGCTTCATTCCTACAGCGTATGCCTGCATACCCGTCTGAATTTTATTATCATAGAAACCCGTGGATTCGATTGCGGCATGAGAAAGAAAATCGATCTTGATCATTCTAAACCCACAGTCGACCAATTTTCCCAAGATCACATCCATGCGGGCCTGTGTACCAGGATGTGTTGGATCCAAAGCCCGCCCCCCGTCTAAATTATGGTAGCCTTTTTGTGTTTTGGTCCAAAGTTGGCCAAAGGTAAATTGGCTTCCCTCTGCCTTGCGGTCCGGTCCACTTCCATGGCCCCAGTCCGTAAAAGGAGCCCAATAAACACCGGGTTTAAGACCCAAAGAATCACAATAGCGAACAAACTGCTTCAATTGTGTATAGTCGCCCGACATTCCGCCTGGTGTCATATTATCCCAAAAGGAGTCCAGATCAATAAAAGCTTCGCCACCTGCATTACGGAAATAAGGTATATCCTTCGCAAAATATTCGGCTGTGGCCGTGGCATTCTGAAAATTGATTTTATCTTGTATCACACCCCAGCTATTCCAACCCACAGGGGTCGCACCTTGCCATTTTTTCACATAGGGCGGTGACAACTTACGGTGGATTTTAGCATAGTTTTCCAATCCCATACGCCAGTCATTTACATAAGACACCGCATATTTCGGCGAACGGATCACATTTCCGCTCACAAAACCATGGCCCATTGAATCCCGTGTAATAGCCACATCGGTAAATCCCGCTTTGGCAGCAATCAAGTTATACTGTCCATTGTCGCCTTTGATATCAATCCCCGATTTCCAGACCGATTGATCCAACGAACCGATCAATACGCCATGGCTATACTCTCTGTCGTAAACCACAGCAACTTCTGCACTCACTTTATTGTTCGAAGAAATCGCCTTATTTTCGTAGGAGATAAAGGTATCATTGTCAAAAGGAACAGCGACCTGATAAAGTGATTTCCCAAGCGATGATATGGTCGCATTGGACCATATCGGAACCAATTCATTACTTGACAGGTTTTTTCCTTTGACTTCCAGTTCAAGGATAACCATATCACTGTTGTCATAGAAATAAAAATGCTGTAACAAGGTTATTCCAGTAGTAGTCTTGGAAGAAACGGTATAACGTGTACCCTTTCCCAAATTATCCTGAATTACCGTCTCAGTCACTTTACGGCCATCCTTCAGTTTGTCTGTACTAATTTTTTGTCCATTGGCAAGTGTTAGATAAGCACTGGCATCTTTTAAATAAGTGACTTGATCTTTGCTTAGCGAATATGTTCCGGTCTGCTTGTTGTAGGCCAAGGTTATCCCCCCTTTTTTTACCTGAAAGGACTGGGCCGTTAACATTACTGTACTGAGCATAAAACATAGCGCGAAAATAGCTGTCTTCATTCTGTTTGATATTATTGTAAATTGATCTGAAACGCGTTAATCTTCATGTAATGGTCCGGTTGAAAATTGACCAGCATCCCCATATTTAAGGTGACTTTTTCCTTGATTTCAAAATAGACCCCATCGGATTTTACGTCTGCATGGGCCATTGCCTGTTGAATTTGCTCAAGATCTGGAATTCCACTATTTGCTTTGCTTACGACCAGTTTTGCTGGCGGTTGATCATAATTTGTCCAGGATAAGTTACAAAAAAAACGATATTTACCAGGAAATAAGGTTACTTTTTGCTCAATTTTACCATTTACGATCGCTGGAGCGCCCCATCCGGCTTCAATATTAACCACACCCCCATCATCCGAACCAAAGCCACCATAACCATTATGGTTTTTCATGCTCCTATTGGTTATCCAATGATCCAGATTTCCCCAACGGTTGCCATCGAAAGCCGTCGCTGTAAACGGAGTTTTGTAATTCTTCAGACACCAAATACTGATGTCGCCTTTTTTTATCGGTAGTTTGTTGCGCTGCACCATAAAGGTATCAATCGCATTGCTATCAGGCCGAAATACAGTCTGGTAAGCAATCTCCTGATTCGGCAGATAGTCCAAGAGATTAATTTTCTCATTCAGTTCTTTCGTCCGCACCACGGTATCCGTAATTGTATTGTTTTGATTCTTATAAGTCATGCGAACGGCATAGAATCCCACACTCGGTGTCACATCCTGTAGGGCAAGTTGAAATTGTTGATCAGCCATAAAATTCTGATCCAATATTGTCCGCTGGAAAAGTCCTTCACGATAACGATCGCCATAAACGTTTCCAACAAGAAAGGTCGGCACCGAAAATCTTCCTTGGCTATCTACTGTACGGATTTCGAAATTCATGGGCCCTTCTGGTAGATTTTCAATCACATAATGTACGGTATCGATAGCATCAGTCAATTTTACCGGAAACTTCATGGAATCCTGTCTACTGTTCCAATACACGCGCAGCTCGGAAACTCCGGCATTCACCCGAAAGATGCCATCTACTTGTACACGATATTTTCCCGAACGTATTTTGATGGAATCCAGCTTCGCAGGATATACTATTTCCTGTCCATCGGTGAATTTGGTAAATTCATCCATCTTAGAACATGCGCCGAATAAACAAACGCCGAACAAGGCCAGTATGCATAGATATGTTCTCATCTTCATTTTCTTTTTAATAGTTAATAAACACCCCATACTTGTACTTGGGCAATCTGGATAAAGTAACTACCACGCCAGTTGCGCAGATTGCGGATCCGTAGATATTTGTATTTTGGTGCATCTTCGGGCATATCAAAAGACCAACCTGCGATGCCATATACTTCATCTGCGTTGGTATTTGTTCCAGCTGGAGTACCCGAAGGTTTTCGCACGGTACAGGTTGCCAGTTTAGACCAAGATTCCCAGGAGCCATCCAGATTTGGACTGTTACTTCCCCAGACTTCAAATTCACGCATGTTACCCTTATCGTAAAAACCATTTTCCCGACGGGGGAAAATCACGACACGGCTTAATTTTGCTTCCTTACCGATAGAAAAAGTCAGGGATTGCGGAGCACCGGCACTTTCAACTGTATATAAGGCTGGCCATCGGGAGGGATTCATGTTGCCGTCCCACATCATTTCCGAAGTCGTCCCGTACATATACTGCGCATCCCCCGGTAAGTGTAATGCTGCAAACTGCTGTCTCGGAAAAAGATTTTCTTCCAGAGGTGTCAGCGAGGTATACAACGTATCCGATTTATTTAACCATTGGTCACGCACATAAAAGGCAAATTTCATTTCACGGGATTTCAGTCCGCGGATATTATATAAGATCAGGGAATCCTGGCTATAATAGTTGTCCAAAGGCAAATATTCCCCATTATTCAGGGAGTCAACCATAGGGACAATAACGACATCACCTTTTTCCTGATTGATTGAACTTATCCGGACGCCGCCAAATGTCGGCGCAATTTTCATTTGCCCGAATACGAGATCAAAAATCGGTGTTTTAGGTTCTACTGTAACGTCCACAGCATCTGAAGCCACTTCGGCCTTATTGACGGCGTAAAGCTTTACAATATGTTTTTGTGTATCCGGAAAACCGTCGATTAAGATCTCATTTTTATAGGTTGATGATTTTACAATCCGTGTCTGTCCATTGGCCATGACATATTCGGCCTTTACATACAATACATTTTGACTGGACGGTAAACTGTAATGTATCGTTGCCTGTCCGTAGCCGTTGGTAACAGAAGTATTTTGCACAATACCTGGTTTCGTTTGGTCATCTTCAAGCAGCGTCCATCCCTTTTCCTCTTTACAACCAGCCAATAGATAAAAAAGACCGATCAGGACATAGCAATAGTTTAAATATTTTAGATTTTTCATAATTTTTCTATTTAATAAGGGATTACCAACCTGGGTTTTGTACTAAGTTGGGATTGACCAAAAGGTTGTTTTCCCTTATCGGCCAGAAGTAATCTCTCGGTGCCACAAAACGTTGTTGAAAAAAGGTCTGCTCTTTATAGAAAAGTTCGGGATGATCTTTATCCTGGTTTCTATCCCAGCCGGTAATGTTTTTATTCAGTTCCTGTGCCGCCAGCTTCCAGCGTTTCAGATCCCAAAAACGTGATCCCTCAAAGCTCATTTCAATATTCCGTTCACGTTGGATAATGCTGCGCAAGCCTTGCTTACTTGTCGGTTTAGCAGGATTTAACGCATACTTTGACCAGGATTCTTGGATACCCTCCAACCCAGCCCTTTTCCGAATTTTATCGAGGTATAAAAAGACATCGGCTGTTGGTCCCTCGCTTTCGTTCAAGGCTTCGGCATACATCAAGTACAGATCCGCCAGGCGCATCATCGGCCAAGGATATTCTTCAATGTGTGAACTATTGCCATCTTTGAAAGCAAATTTCCAATTCACTAATTTTTTGGGATAGTATGTCGTCACAGGAATAGAGAGTCCGCTGCCAAATAATCCCAGGCGCAACTGTGTGGTCCAGGTATTTTCATCACTACGGCTTGGACTATTTTCCATAAACCAGATCCCCCCGTCAAAACCAACATTGGCGTAAAACCTATTTTCGCGATCAAAATGTACACGTGCAGTCTGATAATTCTGAATATTATTGAACCGCTCTGCATAGTTACCCGAACGAAGCTGATTCTTATTACTAAAATCCAGGGTTTTATCTTCGTCCATTGGCACGCCATTTCGGGTATAGAATTGGTCAACAATCTTTAAGGAAGGTGCTAAGGTACCATGTACACTGTTATTACCTGCATTATTGGGATCAATATGTGCCATGGATGAATACTGCATCTGCCAGGCCCGTGACGTCGGATTTGCCCAGATAATCTCCTTGTTCCATTTTTCAGTCACAGCATTGCGAACGCTCATTTGAATCATTGTCGTATCGGAGAGCGGAAATACAGTACCAGGAAATTGGTATAGACCCATTCCCAGGTTCTCGCATGCGGTAATCGCTTCCTTTGCAGCACGTGCGGCCTTCTGCCATTTTTCCAACTGAAAGCTCTGGTTGAAGAACAGTGTCCCATCAACATTTTTAAAGGTCGCATAATCCGTATTACCGTTGAACAACGGACTCGCGGCATATAATAATACTTTTGCTTTAATCCCTAAGGCAATAGGCTTGGTAATACGGCCCAAATCCGTAACCGGAGACTGGACCGTATTGGGTAGTTTAGGAATTGCCTCGTCAAGAACCTTGACAATATAATCGACAACCTCATCAATAGGCTGGCGTTTAACTTTTGCATCCTCGATAGAAGTATTTACAGATAAGTTGACATCCATTGTAGGAATAGGTCCGTAATGCCGCATCAACATAAAGTGATAGTATGCTTTTAAGAACATCACCTCTCCTTCCCAAGTGGTACGCTCGTCCTGTGTCATATCACGTACTTTTTCGGGATTACGAATATTTTCCAGAAAAATATTACAGTCGCGAATGGCATTATACATATAACCATCCCAATAGTTCACGTAAGGATTGGTGACGTTCTGATTTCCACGGGCAATATTCCAGTTTGTTCCATCAATACTGAGGGTTGGGTAGTCCAGCCAGAATTCATCCCCTGCAAGGTAAGCTGGATTTCTGGTGGGATCACCATCCGGCGGCAGGTATGAATAACAGGTAGCCAAGTACTTTATTGCTTCGCTACGCATCGTAAATGCATTATCTATTGTCGCCACATTGTCCGGTACGACATCCAAATAGTTGCAGGATTGAAAAAACAATAAACCTGACGCAACCAGTAATTTAATTAATCTTAGATTTTTCATGATAAACTGCCTTTTAAAATCCTACGTTAATACCTACGTTATACACAGCCTGCACAGGATAGCCTAATCCTTCACCACCCATTTCAGGATCCCACATCTTAAATTTGCTCCATACGGCAAGGTTGAGTGCATTGACATAAAAACGGACATTGGACATCTTAAACTTGTTGAGAAACTGATTTGGGAGATTGTAGCCCAATTCAACAGATTTCAATCGTAAGAATGCGCCATTACGCATCCACCAGGTTGAAAACTGATTATTATTGTTGTTAAAACCATCCGTCAAGCGTGGCCACAGAGCCCTAACGTCCTGGTTATCTTCGGACCAATAGCTGTTTGCCACTTCCTGCAACAAACCGTTTTGATAAGGTCCGTTGATCGCAAAAGGTGTAATATTTCCCGGATCAATAAAGAATGATGAACGGGCAGATCCCTGTAGGAATGCACTGACATCAAAGCCTTTGAAACCCACAGAAAAACCCATACCATAAATAATTTGAGGATCTGTCGGATAACCGATCGGCACTTTGTCTAAATCCGTGATTTTACCATCGCCATTGATATCCCTGTATTTGATATCACCACCCATGGTTCTAAAGGCGCCACCAAAATTTTGTAGCGGCGAGTTTTCCGCTTCGATATCATCGACAAACAGACGTTCAGCAATCAGACCATACGATTGTTTGATCGGATGTCCCAGCCGAGAGAGGTAGGATAAATTTGCCGGATAATCGGGCTCTTCGTTAACCAGTAATTTGTTGGTTGCATAGGTCATATTCGCCCGCAACTGAGTCCACCAGGTATTTTGAAAGGACTTATTGTAATCCAGGGCCAAGTCAAATCCTCGGCTCTGCGCCTTTCCTATATTCGCCTGGATATCGGACTGAAAACCAGTTGTAGAAGGAATATTCGAACGCACCATCAGGATATTGCTGCGGGTAGAGTTGTAATAATCAAACACCACACCCAAGCCATTTTTTAGATTCAGGTCCAATCCAGCATCGAAGGTTTTTGCCCGTTCCCAGGTAATATCACGATTTTCATACCGCGATATGGAATAACCAGGCCGTGTGTAATCCCAGTTATTTCCCCAAGAGAAACCTCGGCCACCGTTATTCGGATTCACTTGCGATAGATAGAAGAAACGATCACGATCTTCGCCAATCTGATCGTTACCCACCAGACCATAGGTTGCCCTCAATTTTAAGCGGGAAACGACAGGGGTCATAAATTCAAACATTTTTTCCTCATTTAGGTTCCACCCTACACCAAAAGAGGGGAAGAAACCAAAACGATGATCTTTAGAGAAACGTTCGGAACCGTTGTAGCCAAAGTTAAATTCAAAAAGGTAGCGGTTTTTGTAGGCATAGGTTGCGCGGCCTGACACTCCGAGGTTGCGAGCAGGCAAAGAAGCCTGCAAGTCGCCACCGTTAGCGGTTTGATAATTACGGATAATACCGATCAACATCCCTGTGATATCATGGTCCTCAGCGATGGTGCGGTTGTAATTGACAGCAAACTCACCGTACGTCGTGGTATTTAGGATTTTATTTCCCTGGTTGTAATCCAGGTATTCTGTACCCTCATTTTCGTTGAGCAGACTTAAAACCGTATTGCTGGTACCTGGGATTCGGACCAGATTGTAATAAAATGGCTTAAAGCTCCGCGTGACAGAAAAATAAGAATAGCGTTGTGTATAGGCCATTAAGCGAGCGGATAGACCTTTGGTAATAAAATCGAAATTCTGTTTCAGTTCCAATTGCACATTGACTGTGGAGCTATTATATTCCTGAAAACCATTGACCATATTGGCGTAGGGATTGTTATATAGCGTTTTGGTTGGGATAAAGTTATTTCCGAAAAGCGGATGCGTCGCAAATGGAGAATAGGAAGATGGATAAATTGCCGGAAACATTACCGGGTTGGACCAAATTGCTTCACGAAATACGCGCTGTCCACCATTGATCAGATTTCCCCATTTATCATAGCCCCCTATTGGTCCTGTATAGTCATCAAATTGGGCCGAAGTACGGATAATTCCAATAGTCGTTGGGGTAACATTTAAGGTAATATTAGAACGTAAGGAGTAGTTTTTCAGGTTGATATTATTATCAAAGCTATTACTATTTTCGGATCGCAGAATTCCCTTATCGTTATTAAAGGTACCTGCGACATAATATTGAGCAAGGTTTCCCCCACCGGTGACATTGAAGTTAAAGCGCTGGTTGTTGGTATAGTCCTTTATCAGTTGGTCGATCCAGTTATTATTGGGATAGAGCAACGGGTCGTCTCCCCGTTCAGTATGATCAATTTTGTTTTGGCTATAAGGAAGGGTTCCTTTCGGATCTCTGGTCAATACCGCCTCATTAGCCATCTTCATATAGGTGATATTATCGGCGAATTTAAAATTACGCGTGTTGGTTGAGATGGAGTTCTCAAAACGTGCATTGAATTTTGCCTTACCGACAATACCGCTTTTGGTGTTGACCAAAACAACCCCATTTGCACCTCTAGCGCCATATAACGAAGAGGCTGCTGCATCTTTCAGTACGGAAAAACCAGCGATATCATCAGGCTGTAAGCGGGCCAGTGCGGTGGTATTGGATTCCATTCCGTCGATCAAAATCAAAGGATCCTTTTTCCCAGCGCCAAAAGAACCGACGCCGCGAATAAAGAAGGAAGCGTTGTCATTACCTGGTTCCCCACTCCGTTGGTAAGCAATTAGTCCTGCTACCCGACCCGCCAGCATGGAGGTCAGATTGGATGTTGGTCCCTTAATTTCTTTCGGATTGATCGAGGTAATGGAGGCCACCATGCTCGTTTTTTTCTGCGTACCGTAGGCTACGACAGTCACTTCATCCAGATTGGAACTTGATGAGGATAAGTAAATGGTCATACGGTTGGTACTTGTGACCTGAACAGTTTTGCGGTCGAATCCGACCGAAGTCAGGACAAGATGATCGTTGATGTGTGCATCTTTAATCAGAAATTGTCCCTGTGCATCCGTTGATACAACTGCATTCTTTCCCATAAAGGCAATTGTAACATTGGAAATGGGTAAATGTCCGACGCTATCCAATACAACTCCTCTCAATTCAAACGATTGGGTCTGTGCGTGCGCAAAACCAGCCATTAGCATAAAAAGGAAGACAAGACTACATCGCTGCCATTTACAGATTCGGTAATACATGTGGTAGATCATAAATTGGTCTTCTTCTAGATTGGTTATTATACAGTAGTATGGCGAGTATTAATCTATACTATTCTATACTACTATACAATAGTAAAAACATTTTCCGACATCCGCAAATATTTTTTAATAATAGCTTCTGTTTGTACGATATACGGCACCAGAGGGCAACTCCAAAAGGTGGGATTTGTTATATAAATAAAGCGGTATATACCGTAAAGAGTGAGGTTATATACCGCTAGGGAATCTATTTAGAAAATTTTACACAAAAAAAAGGTAGGCCTAGCCTACCCTTTTGTCAATGAGTGGTGATATTTTAAGGTATGATTGAGCGAATGTGCAGTCTGTCGGGCATCGTCCTGATAAGACGACAGATCCCCACAATTTCGAATGTCTGCCACATCCACTTTCTTTCTTACTTTGCTGATGACCTGATTTAGTTCGGATTTCCAGTTGCCCGGATCACCAAAATCGTCCATCCAATTTTTATTGATAAACCTTTTGTAGTTCAAAAGCAAAATATACAATTCCTCACCACTACCGGCGCGATTGATTGACGTGCGCCAGTTCTCTAATTTGTCTTTAAAACTCATAACCAGCAATATACAAAAAAAATATTGCTTATCCAAATAATTACTCAGATGAGGACAGAAAGCCAACGCAAATATGACTATACTTCCATAAAGTCCTGCTTTTTGATATCAAAACCTCCCGCTGTCCTTAGTTAGTCCTTGTGCAGTGTTAATACCCATTGGAATAAAAACTATCGTGTATAACCAATTCAGGATTTACTCATAAATTGGTATCGCCAATTTAGGATAGGCACCTTTCAGGAAGATTATAGGAACCAACCTAACCCATCGTTTGCATTTTCTTTGCTTTTTGTTTACCGTTTTGATCCTATTTCTTTAACATTATAACAAAGAAACAGCAACGGAATACCAAAGAAATAGCAAGCCAGAAGCAAGCCAGGTCCCTAGCAGTCTCGAAGAAGGTTCGAAGAAACGGCCTAGAATAAGTAATAAATAACCAAAGAATCACCAATAAATAAGCAAAGAAAAGAGGCAATCTTTTTAAGAAGGGCTAGTTTTTCCGTTTTTAGCAACGGTACAACTTTGATAAAAGGTCAATGATTCACAAAAAAGAGAATCGGTATAAAATTAACAGAAAATAAAATCACCATTAAACC